>JAKOOD010000142.1 GCA_022701635.1 Burkholderiaceae bacterium
GAGCTGGCGGCGACCTCGTCGTAGTGGCTGGCGCCCGGCAGGATGATGGTCTCGGCCGCATCGCCGGCAGCGCGGGCACGTTGCGCGTACGCGTGGGCCACGCGCGGCGGCGATACCTTGTCCAGCTCGCCGGTGACGAGGATCGTGCGGCTACCGTTCGGCATCAGCTCGGCGGCATTGGTGTCGCTGAACACGTCGGGACGGGAGGCACTCGGGCTGCCGGCCAGTTGCGCGGTCGTGCGCTCGCAGCTCGACGCGATCAGGGCCGCTTCACGGCGCAGGTCGGCCAGGCCGCCGAGGCTGACCACGCGCCGCACCTGCAGCGTGCCGGCCGGGTGCAGCGGACTGGTCGCGGGGGTGCGGAAGCGGCCCGCCATCCATTGCACCAGCTGGCCGCCGGCCGAGTGGCCGACCGCCACCAGGCGTTCGAGGTCGAGCGGATAGCGTGGGGCCTGGGCCGCGAGGGTGTCGAGCGCCGCATTCATGTCCTGGTAGGTACCGGGGTAGCCGCCGCCGGCTTCGTCGACGCGGCGGTATTCCACGTTCCACGATGCGATGCCGCGCGCCGCCAGTGCGCCGGCGATGTTGCGCAGCTGCGTAATGCCGCCGAATTCCTTTGTCCAGCAGCCGCCGTGCACCAGCACCGCCACCGGGAACGGCCCTTTGCCGGGCGGCAGGAACAGTTCGGCGTATTGGGAAGGCGCGCTGCCGTAGGCGAAGGTGGCGCTCGGTGCCGGGCCGCTCAGGGCCATGTAGCTGGCCAGTTTCATCGGTACGGCCGTGACCGTGGCGCCGGCGGCCTGGTCGGCGGCGATGGCCGGCGCCGCGCCGGCAAGACAGGCGCCCAGGAGCAGGGCACGGGCGGAAGCGGTGGGGCGCGGCATGAGGGACTCCAGGGTGTCAAAACGCAACTATACCAATCGCCGGGCGTCAGCGACAGCAGCCGCGCACGATTGAAAACCGCTCCCGATCTTCCATGCTAGTCTGCGCAAAACGTCAACGGTTTCACACACAGGAGAACGCCATGACCCAGTCGAAATCCAGCGGTACCTAGAACAAGCAGTCCGACAATCAGTCCGAACAAGACTTGGCCAAGCAGCGCGCCGGCAAGGCGGACAAGAGCAGCCATGACGACAAGTCGCGCGTCAAGGCCAGCACCGGTGAAGGCGCCGGCGGTGGTGCCAAGCAGAAGCAGAACCACTGACGCCATTGAGCGATCATGAGTGCGCCGGCAGCATGGCAGTGCGCCGCCATGCTGCCGCGTTTTATTTAGGAGGAACGAAGATGAGCCTACAGGAACGAGGATGGCCGCAGGAAGCCGGCATCCACGCCCATTCGACGCCGGACCCGGAATCGCCGGATCCGACCAATCCGGATTCGCCGCCGCCGAGCCCGGATCCGGACGATGTGCCGGCACCGTCGCGCGCACCGGTGCAGGAGCCCGATGCGCCGATGGCACCCGTCAAGGCCGGCCGGGCAGCCTGACGGGGAGGACAGGCATCAGCTCTTGGCTGGTGCGTCCTTGTCGTCCGGCAGCGTGCCGTGCAGCGGTGGGATTTCCTTGATCATCTGATCGGTTTCTTGCTGGGCCGGCGAGCGTTCGCCGCTGCCGATGTCGGATTCATGCAGCATGCCGCTGCCTTTGGCGGCCGGGTCGGGTTTTGGAATCGAGGTGTTCATGGCTTGCTCCTTGCGTTGTCATGTTGACCTGATACTAACAGTCCATCGCAGCAGCCGGCGCGCAATAGGTGTCACGGCATGCGCAATGCGTGCGACGGAAGTCTTGCTGAATGGATAAAATATGCAATATTCGTACGTCAGCGCACACAAGCCGGCGACGGAGTTTTTATAATGGCTTATTGGCCATTTACTGGAGGAGAAAGCCGCAATGAGCACCACCTTGCACAACAAGATCTACCTGGGCCGCAATTCGCTGCTCGATTCGCGCCAGGTACAACTGGCTGCGCTGACGCTGGGCGTCCTGGCCGGTGCCGGCCTCGTGTGGTTTGCGCGCCGTGCCCTCCGCTGAGCGGCCGGGCAGTTTGCAGGTTGCCGGACCAGCCCGCTGACGTTACCATGGCAGGCTTGTTTCCGTAGAAAGCCGTAATGAAGAACGAAAAACTGACGGGCGACGAATACGACGCCCTCGAATGGATCCGCCGCGGTACGCGCACCAACCCTTGCATCGGGCGCAATGCCAAGCGCCTGTCGGGCCTAAAGATGGCGCAGTACGAGCGCAACGGCACCCTGGTGCTGACGCCCAAGGGGCAGGAAGTGCTGTTCCTGCGCCGCTGCGTGCAGGCGTTGCGCGCCCTCGACGCCGATCCGTCGGCCGCCATCGACGACGACGTGGTGCAATTCCTGAGCCGCAAATCGCACATTGCCGCACGCGAAGAAGGTGGGTACACGCTCACCGCGCGTGGCCGCGAATCGCTGGCCGACATCGCCGCGCAGGAGCCGCAGCCGCGCTAGGCGGCAGGTGTGCACGATCGATCTGCCGCTGAGCCGGCGCAATATCGATCCCCAGGGCGGCAGCCGCTCAGGCGTTGCGGCGGCGGTGCGGATAGACCAGCGTGCGCACGGCGATCTCGGCCGGTACATTCATCGCCGCCAGGAATTCCGCGGCGCGCTGCAGGCCCAGGCTCGGGACCGACGCCACGGCCTGGTTCACCAGGTCGCGGGTGCGCATGTCGGTGCGCGGCTTGCGCTGCTCCAGGGTGGCGGTGTCGGCGCTCATCGTATCTCTCATTTTATTCCGTGCGGCTATTGACAATAGTTCAAAAAAGCCAATTTTAGAAGAACGATGTCGTTTAGGCCACTACTAAATGATTCCATGTTCAGTGTCAGGAATGGACCGCTTCGGCCGCGGCCTGTTTGCGCAGCAGCAGTTCGAAGGCGTCCGCCGGCAGCGGACGCGAGAAATAGTAGCCCTGCATCTCGTCGCAGCCCTGGCGCCGCAGGTAGTCGAGCTGCTCGGCGGTCTCAACGCCCTCGGCGATCACCGACAGGCGCAGGTTGTGGGCCAGCGCGATGATCGAATCGACGATGGCGGCGTCGTTGGCGTCGTGGGTGATGTCGGCCACGAACGAGCGGTCGATCTTCAGCACGTCGATCGGGAAGCGCGACAGGTAGGAAAAACTCGAGTAGCCGGTGCCGAAATCGTCGATCGACAGCTTCACCCCGAGCGCCTTCATCCGGTGCAGCAGTTCCACCGCCGGCGTGACGTCGCCCATGAACAGGCTTTCGGTCAGTTCCAGTTCCAGGCAGTCGGCGTCCAGGCCGGTGTCGCGCAGCGCCGCTTCGATGCCCGGCAGCAGGTCGGCGGCGCCGAACTGGCGCGCCGACAGGTTCACCGCCACGCGCATCCTGCCCAGGCCGGCATCCTGCCAGGCCTTGTTCTGGGCGCAGGCGCTGCGCATCACCCAGGTGCCGATCGGGACGATCAGGCCGGTGTCCTCGGCCACGCACACGAAGCGCGACGGCGGCACCATGCCCAGCTCCGGATGCTGCCAGCGGATCAGCGCTTCCATGCCGACGATGCGGCCGCTCTCGAGGTCGACCTGCGGCTGGTAATGCAGCACGAATTCGTTGCGCTCCAGCGCGGAGCGCAGCCCGCTCTCGATGCGCACGCGTTCGAGCGATTCCTCGTTCATGGCCGGGGTGTAGAACTGGAAGTTGTTGCGCCCCAGTTTCTTGGCACGGTACATGGCGATGTCGGCGTGCTCGATCAGGCTGTCGGTCGGGGTGCCGTCGCTCGGGAAGATGGCCACGCCGACGCTGCAGGTCACCAGGAATTCGCGGCTGCCGAGCAGGATCGGCCGCGCCACCGCATCCATCACGCGCTGCACGATGGCCGGCGTCAGCGGTTCGTTGTCCTCGGCCAGGATCGCCACGAACTCGTCGCCGGACAGGCGCGCCACGGTGTCGGTGTCGCGCAGCGCCGCGCGCAGGCGCGCCGCCACCGTCATCAGCAGCACGTCGCCGGCCTTGTGGCCCATGCTGTCGTTGACGTACTTGAAACGGTCGAGGTCGAGCAGCATCACCCAGACCGGGCGACCGTTGCGGCTGGACCACGCCACCGCCTGGCCGAGCCGGTCCTGCAGCAGCGAACGGTTGGGCAAGCCGGTCAGCACGTCGTGCTGGGCCACATGGTGGACGCGCTGCTCGGTCAGCTTGCGGGCGGTGATGTCGCTGCCGGTGCCGCGGTAGCCGCTGAAGCGGCCGTCGGCGT
>JAKOOD010000156.1 GCA_022701635.1 Burkholderiaceae bacterium
CTGGCCGTCCGATGACGTTCGACGCGATGAAGGCCAAGTCGCAGGCCGAGTGGCAGCGCGAGCTGTCCAGCGTGCGCATCGAAGGCGGCAGCAGCGACGACCGCACCGTGTTCTACACCGCGCTGTACCACGCGCTGCTGCAGCCGATGACCGGCAGCGACAGCGACGGCCGCTACCGCGGCTACGACAACCGGATCCACACCGCCAAGGACTGGACCTATTACGAATACTTCTCGCTGTGGGACACCTACCGCGCCCAGAACCAGCTGCTGGCGCTGATCCGCCCGCAGCGCGCGCGCGACATCGCCAACTCGGTGCTGAAGATCCGCGAAGAGGGCGGCTGGCTGCCGCGCTGGGGCTACGCCAACTTCGAGACCAACGTGATGACCGGCGATCCGGTGACCCCGTTCCTGGTCGACCTGTGGCGCTTCGGCGCGCTGAAGGGCCGCGAAGAGCAGGCCTACACCGCGCTGCGTGAAAACGCCTTCGGCGTGCCGGCCTTCGGCATCCGCCCGCAGGGCCGCGCCGGCAACCCGAGCTACCTGCGCCAGGGCTTCGTGCAGCACGACCGCACCTTCATGTCGAAGGGCATGGACACCGATCCGCACCACGGCGCCTCGGCGACCATGGAATACGCGCTGGCCGACGGCGCGCTGGCGCAGATGGCCAAGGCGCTCGGCAAGACCGACGATGCGCAGGTGCTGGCGCAGCGCGCCCTCAACTGGAAGAAGGTGTGGGACCCGAGCGTGGTCGACGCCGAAACCGGCCAGCGCGGCTTCCCGCGTCCGCGTTCGGAAGACGGCAAGTGGGTCAGCGACATCGACGGCAAATACGATCCGCGCGGCGACCAGGGCTTCCACGAAGGCACCGGTTGGCAATACCAGTGGCTGGTACAGCAGGACGTGCCGGGCCTGGCCGCCGCGATGGGCGGCCAGCAGCAGGCGCTGCGCCGCCTCGACCAGTTCTTCGATTACGACGCCCTGGTGGCCGACCAGGCCGCGGTGCGCAAGTCGTGGGTCGTCGGTCCCTATAGCTATTACAGCCAATTCCGTTACAATCCCAACAATGAGCCCGACCTGCACGCGCCATGGATGTACACCCTGATGGGTCAGCCATGGAAGACCACGACGGTGCTGCGCGCAGCGGAAACGCTGTTCGGCAACGGCCCGGCGGGCGTCACCGGCAACGACGACCTCGGCACGATGTCGGCCTGGTACCTGTTCAGCGCGCTGGGTATCTACCCGGATGCGCCGGGCAGCGGCCGCTTCCTGCTGCATGCACCGCGCTTCGCACGTGCCGAGATCGACCTGGCGCCGGGTCGCACCCTGCGTATCGACGCGCCGGGTGCCAAGCCGGGCGAGCGCCGCTTCGTGCAGTCGGCCAGCTGGAACGGCCGCGCGCAGAACCAGGTGTGGCTCAACTGGGAGCAATTACAGGCTGCCGGGACTCTGACGTACAAGCTCGCGCCGCAGCCGGATACCAAGGGCTGGGGCACGCATGACCGCGACCTGCCGAATCCGCCGGCAGCGAGCACTAACTAAGCAGTAAACATCGAATCAGGAGACAGTATGGCAAACATGGCACCTAACACAGCGCGGGTCGCGCCGCAGGATCCCGCGGGGACGCAGCAGCGTGGCAACACGAGCGCGCTCGTCATCGTCACCATGCTGTTCTTCATGTGGGGCCTGATCACGTCGCTCAACGACATCCTGATCCCGCACCTGAAATCGATCTATACGCTCAGCTACGTCCAGGCGATGCTGGTGCAGTTCTGCTTCTTCGGCGCCTACGCCATCATCTCGCTGCCGGCAGGCGCCCTGATCCGCCGCATCGGCTACCAGAAGGGCGCCGTGACGGGCCTGCTGATCGCCGCGGCCGGCTGCGCGCTGTTCTACCCGGCGTCGTACAGCAGCTACGGCATGTTCCTGTTCGCCTTCTTCGTGCTGGCCTCGGGCATCACGGTGCTGCAGGTGGCGGCCAACCCGTACGTGGCCGTGCTCGGCCCGGCACGCACGGCATCCAGCCGCCTGACGCTGACCCAGGCCTTCAACTCGCTGGGCACCACCATCGGCCCGGCGGTCGGCGGCCTGCTGATCCTATCCGCCGTCGGCGCAGCGGCCGGCGCCACCGCCGATGCGGCGACCGTGCGCGGCCCGTACCTGGCCCTGGCCGCCACGCTGGCCGTGCTGGCGGTGCTGTTCATGGCGGCCCGCCTGCCGAAGATCGCCGAGACCGAAGACGTGGCGCTGGAAGGCGAGAGCCACGGCTCGGCGCTGGCGCACCGCCACCTGGTGCTGGGCGCGCTCGGCATCTTCCTGTACGTCGGCGCCGAAGTCAGCATCGGCAGCTTCCTGATCAACTTCCTGGGTGAATCGCGCATCGCCGGCCTGTCGCACGGCGACGCCGCCCACTACGTCAGCATCTACTGGGGCGGCGCCATGGTCGGCCGCTTCATCGGCTTCGCCGTGATGCGCGTAGTCAGCCCGGGCAAGGCGCTGGCCTTCAACGCACTGCTGGCGATTGCCCTGGTCCTGACCGCGACCTTCGGCTCTGGTACCACCGCGATGTGGGCCATCCTGGCAGTCGGCCTGTGCAACTCGATCATGTTCCCGACCATCTTCACCATGGCGCTGCACGGCCTCGGCAAGTTCACCGGCCAGGGCTCGGGCATCCTGTGCATGGCGATCGTCGGCGGTGCCATCGTGCCGTTCGCGCAGGGTGCGCTGGCGGACTCGATGGGCGTGCAGATGTCCTTCCTGCTGCCGGCGGCTTGCTATGCGTTCATCCTGTACTTCGGCATCAAGTATGCTTCGCTGTACAAGGCGAAATAAGCTGGGCGTCGTTTGAATGGGAAACAGCGGGCGATGCCCGCTGTTTTTTTATGTGTGGTGCCAAACGTGCTCGCTGTCAGCTGGGCACCCAATTTTCTTGACTGATCGTTCAAAAACGCCTATCGTAAAATTATTGAACAACCGTTCCATAATTCATTTTGACTTCCGATGGCACGCCCAAGAAATTTCGACGAAAGCGATGTGATCGACCGCGCAGCAGATGCTTTCGGACGCTTGGGCTATGCAGCCTGTTCAGTCGATGATCTAGTCGACGCAACCGGGCTGCAACGCGGCAGCCTGTACAAGGCGTTCGGCTCCAAGCGTGGGCTGTTCGAACAAGTCCTACGCAAGGCGCTTGTCGGCGACTGGCACCATAACCCGGCAGCCCTCGATCTCCTGATTACCGCCCTACGGGAAATGGCTGGCATCGATATGCCGATCGCTGCCATCTGCCGTACTGCGCTCGCTGTCTATTCAGGCGACGCCGCGCTGCTACTTGGCGTCCGCCTCCTCGATCACCTGCCTGACAAGGAATGACAATGCCCCGACTCGAACTGACCGACAGCGAACTGTGCGTCCACTTGCTGTGGTGGGAAAAATTGTCCGCCCTCAGCGGCGATGTCCATGTTCCGCTGGGTCAGGTGCGCGGCGCCACCGAGGATGACGGCTTCGGCGGAAGCGCGCTCGGGCTGCGCCTGCCTGGTACGCGCATCCCTGGTGTGCTGGCGGCCGGCACCTTCATCAACCACGGCGATCGGCAGTTCATCCTGACCCGTCGCACGCTGCGGACGATCGTGATCGAGTTGACGAATGCTAAATGGACGCGGCTCGTCATCGGCGTACGGGACCCGCACGATGTTGCTACACGCATCAATGCCGCAGTCGCGCATCTGCACGAAGGGTCTTGACGGTTGTGTGCGCGGCGATAAAGAGTCCACAAAAAAAGCCAGATCACCGAAAGGTCGATCTGGCTCCTGGAATTTTGTGGTCGGGGTGAGAGGATTCGAACCTCCGGCCTCTACGTCCCGAACGTAGCGCTCTACCGGGCTAAGCTACACCCCGACTGGTCTTGAGTACTGCTGAGGGAGAAAACGGATGGTCGGGGTGAGAG
>JAKOOD010000157.1 GCA_022701635.1 Burkholderiaceae bacterium
CTGGTGGTCGCCGCCTGCCAGGTGGGCCTGGAGGGCGTGATCGGCAAGCGCCGCGATTCGCGCTACGTGACGCGCCGCTCGCCGGAATGGATCAAGTTGAAATGCGGGATGCGCCAGGAATTCGTCATCGGCGGCTACACCGACCCGAAAGGCGCGCGCACCGGCATCGGTTCGCTGCTGCTGGGTTACTACGACGAGGGCGGCACGCTGCGCTATGCCGGCCACGTCGGCAGCGGCTTCAACGGCGCCTCGCTGCGCCATGTGCGAGAAGTATTGGAAGCGATCGGCACCGACGAGAACCCCTTTCCGCCGCGCGCGGTACCCGGCCGCAAGAGCCACTGGGTCAAGCCGGAACTGGTGGCCGAGGTGAGCTTTTCGGAGTGGACCCTCGCCGATGCGATCCGCCACCCGGTATTCCAGGGGCTGCGCAAGGACAAGCCGGCGCGCAGCGTGGTGCGCGAGCAGGCCAGGCATGTGCAGGAGGCGGAATCCATGAACGCAACGAAACAGCCGGCGGACGAAGCCGCACCCGAGGCCGCACCCGA
This sequence comes from Burkholderiaceae bacterium, assembly GCA_022701635.1. Taxonomy (GTDB): domain Bacteria; phylum Pseudomonadota; class Gammaproteobacteria; order Burkholderiales; family Burkholderiaceae_D; genus Telluria; species Telluria phyllosphaerae. The sequence continues at coordinate 546 of JAKOOD010000157.1, forward strand.
CGCGGAATCCAAGCCGAAGAAGGCCAGCCGCGCCAAGTCATCCAAAGCCGCGCCGGCACCGGCACTACCCGACGGGCTCCCGGCGACGTTCAAGGTCACCCACGGCGAGCGCGTGATGGACGCCGACAGCGGCATTACCAAGCTGGATTTGGTGCGCTACTACGCACTGGTCGGCCAGCTGATGATGGCGCACCTGGACGGGCGCCCGGTCTCGCTGGTGCGCGCGCCGGAAGGCGTGGGCGGTGAGCTGTTCTTCCAGAAGCATGTCACCGGATCTTCGGACGAGCTGCGCCGCAAGATGCCGGGCGTGGTCCAGATGGACCAGAAGCTCGACCCCGAACACCCGAGCATGACCCGGATCGCCACGCTCGAAGGCCTGCTCTCGAGCGCGCAGTGGAACGTGGTCGAGATCCACAGCCAGAACGCCACCGCCGACCATTACGACACGCCGGACCGCATCGTGTTCGACCTCGACCCGGGCGAGGGCGTCGAATGGGCGCAGGTGCAGGAGGGCACCCAGGTGGTGCGCGCCTTCCTGCAGGAGCTGGGCCTGAACCCCTTCCTGAAGACCAGCGGCGGCAAGGGCCTGCACGTGGTGGTGCCGATCAAGCCCAAGCTGGACTGGGACACGGTCAAGGATTTCGCGCACGCGATCGTGAATCACTTGACCAAGACCTTGCCGGACCGCTTCGCGGGCAAGAGCGGCGCCAAGAACCGCGTCGGCCGCATCTTCATCGACTACCTGCGCAACGGCCGCGGCGCGACCACGGTGTCGGCCTGGTCGGCGCGCGTGCGGCCGGGGCTCGGCATCTCGGTGCCGGTGCGCTGGGACGAGTTGCCCGAGCTGACGTCGGGGGCGCACTGGACCGTGAAGACGGTCGAGTCGCGGCTGGCGGTGGGGAATACGCCGTGGGCGGATTATCAGAAGAGTGCGACGACTTTGACCAAGGCGATGAGGACGCTGGGCTTCACGGCGTCCAAGAAATAGAGGCGCTAAGAGAGCGCCAAGCCGAAATAGCGTCGTCCCCGCGAAAGCGGGGACCCATGCTGAGCAACAGAAATCGGTCTATTTGAAAGGAGTTGATGTGTTTCAAATAGACGGGCTTCGGAAGTTCAGCATGGATCCCCGCCTGCGCGGGGACGACGTATTGAGGGCATGTCTGGAATTCAAGCCGCGTTCTCGTTCCTGAAAATGCCCCGCACATTCATCGCCAGCAGGCCGGCTTGCAGCGCAATCAGCGCCCAGGCCCCGTCGTGCACGCCCCAGACGATCCACAAGGCATTACTGAGGATAAAGGTATAGAACCCGAGGATGCGCCGGTTCGCGCGCCGCGCACCGACCAGGAAGGCGGCGCACAGCGTGATCACCATTGCCGGCCACTGTAGAAAATCGAGCAAGCTGTTCCAATCCACTCAGGCCGCCTTCCTGCGCCGGGCCGGCGCCTTTTCCGCAGCCGACTTCGCTGGGGCCGACTTGGCGGTGGTGGAGCGCTTTGCGGCGGGTTGCGCTGCCGGCTTGGCGGCCGCCTTGGTTGCCGTCGTGCGCTTGGCCGCGGTGGCATGCGCCGCGCTTCGTACCGGTGCCCTGCGTGCCCGCGGCGGCGGTGCATCGCCGGTGTCGTCGTCATCGTCGGATGGCTTGCGCGACTTGCGCGGCGGCGGATCGTCATCATCGTCGTCATCGTCGGCCGCCGCCTTGGCCGGCTTCTTGCCGAGGCTGGCCTGCAGCAGGGCGACCAGGTCGATGACGTTGCTCTTGGCCGGCTTGTCCTGTTCCGGTTCCGGCTCGGTGATGGTCTTGGTCTGGTTGGCGGCGATCTTCTTCTTGATCAGCGCCATGATGTCTTCGCGGTAGGTGTCGTGGTACTGCTGCGGCTTCCACTTCTCGCTCATGCCTTCGACGAGCGCCTTGGCCATCTGCAGTTCCTTTTCCGTCACCTGGGCCGCCTTGGAATCCGCGTCGGGAATCTTCAGCTCGTCGGTGGGGCGGATCTCGTCCGGGTAGCGCAGCGTGTTCAGGACGATGGTGTCGCCCACGCACACCAGCGCCGCCAGGTGCTGCTTGACGCGGATGACGACGTTGGCGATGCCGATCTTGCCGACTTCGCGCAGGGTCTCGCGCAGCAGCGCATAGACCTTGTCGCCGCCCTTGCCGGGCGCGAGGTAGTAGGGCTGTTCGTAGTACAGCAGCGGTACCTGGTCGGCATTCACGAAGGCGAGGATGTCGATGGTCTGGGTCGCCTCCGGGTTGGCGCGGCGCAGGTCTTCGTCCGACAGCACGACATATTCGCCGTCGCTGTACTCGTAGCCCTTGATGATGTCGTCCCAGGAGACTTCCTTGCCGGTGTTCTTGTTGTAGCGCTTGAAGCCGATCGGCGCGAAGTCGCGCCGGTCGAGCATGTTGAGGTCAAGACCGTGGTCCGTGACTGCAGGGTACATCTCGACCGGGATGTGGACCAGTCCGAAACTGATCGCGCCCTTCCACATACTTCTCGCCATACCGATCTCCTGTGGTGGGGCCTCGAACGGGCTACCGCGCGGCCGCATGCGCGGCCCGCGATGCTCGCTACGCCCGTTCGCGGCCCCGTTACGTTATTGATTACTCGCCTACCGAACCGGTAATCGGGAGGACCACACCGGTTACATAGCCCGAGCACACGCTCGACGCCAGGTAGACGTAGGCCGGCGACAGCTCTTCCGGCTGGGCCGGGCGGCCGAAGGTGGTGGCCTGGCCGAACTTGGCGATGTCTTCCGGCGACTGGTCGGCCGGGTTCAGCGGTGTCCAGACCGGGCCCGGGGCGACCGCGTTGACGCGGATGCCCTGTTCCAGCAGGTTGGCCGCCAGCGACATGGTGAAGGCGTGGATCGCACCCTTGGTGGTCGAGTAATCCAGCAGTTTCTTCGCGCCTTTCAGGCCGGTGACGGAACCGGTGTTGACGATGGCGGCGCCACGCTTCATGTAGGGCAGGGAAGCCTTGGCCATATGGAAGTAACCGTAGATATTGGTCTTCATGGTTTCGTCGAAGCGGTCTTCGGTCAGGTCGAGCAGCGAGTCGGCGTGCTCCTGGAAGGCCGCGTTGTTCACCAGCACGTCGAGGCGGCCGAACCTGGCCACGATCTGGTCGACCGCCTGCTGGCAGAATTCCATGTCCTTGACGTCGCCGGCGACCGTCACGCACTGCTGGCCTTCGGCTTCGATGTAGCGCTGGGTCTCGGCCGCGTCTTCGTGCTCGTTCAGGTACAGGATGGCGACGTCGGCGCCTTCGCGCGCGAACAGGATCGCCACGGCGCGGCCGATGCCCGAGTCGCCGCCGGTGACGATCGCCACCTGGCCCGCCAGCTTGCCGCTGCCCTTGTAGCCCTCGGCCATGAATTTCGGTTTCAGTGCCATCTGCGCTTCCAGGCCCGGCTTGGCCAGGTGCTGGGCCGGGAAGTCGCCCGCAGGCTGCTGCACGCCGGTCTGGGCGGCTTTCTGCTCGCTGCCGCCGGATTCGCTCTTCTGCTTGCCGCCGTCCGCCTGGTCCTGGCGGTTCTGGATTGCCTTCTGCTTGTTCGCTGCGTCGTCCTGAATGGCCATGTTGTTCTCCTTGTTCGTGATTCACCTAGTATTCACTCGCCGCGCCGGCGACTACCGTGCGCTTCCACACACATGCGGGGAATCGGCGCCAGCGTGTAATATGCGAGGGTGCCTCATGGCAAACTTGTCACGTTCATGGAATGGAACCGGGAGTAAAGATGTCGACGGAAGAGGGGCGGAATGCAGGCAAGGGCGGGATCTATGTGAGTCCGGTGGCGCAGCGGCGTGCGGAGTTCGGCACCGTGTGCGGCGGGCTGTTCGATGACCTGCAGCTGGCGGACGGCGCCGAGCGTGCCATGGACCGCATCGCCGCCGGCCAGCCCGACCTGCTGGTGATCGACCTCGATCGCTTCGAACCCGCCATCGACCTGGCCGCGCTCGGCGCGCTGGTGGCGCGCCGCGGTGGAGCACCGACGCTGCTGCTGTGTCCTTACGCCACCGCACGCTGGGTGCCGGCGCTGGCCGCGTTCGGCCCGGTCGCCTATGCCGTCACCCCGATCGATGCCGATGCGTTGCGGGCCGCCGTGGCGCAGGAGCTGGCCGGTGCTGCACCGCCATACGCCGGCACGGCCGACGCGGCACGCCTGCGCGCGTTGCTGGCATTGCACACGCGGGTGCAGGCGGCGGTGGGCGCGGCCGACGACATCCAGGGACTGGCCGAAGGCCTGTGCCGGGCGCTGGCCGGCTGGGCGGGCGTGCGCCACGCGGCACTGTTCCACCGCAAGCCGGACGGCGACCTGCAGCTCGAAGCCCAGGCCGGCGGCGCGGGCGATGAAGGTGGCGAGGGTGGCGCCCCGGCGTCGGCGCTGGCGCTGCAAACGCTGCTGGGCCGCCCCGACCGCCTGCTGCAGGCGCCGCTGCGCCACGCCTTCCCGGGACTGCTGGCCGCCGCCACCGGCGAACTGGTGCTGCTCGACACCCTGGACCAGGCCGGCGAGCCGGACCTGGCGGCGCTGCTGCGCACGCAGGGCGTGGCGATGGCGCTCGGTATCGCGATCCCGGCCGATGGGCCGGGGGCGCCGCGCGGCGCGCTGTCGCTGCTGTGGGAAAGTTCGCGTGCGCTGGCGCCCGAGGAGTTCGCGGCGCTGCAGGACGTCGCCGCCCAGGCTGCGCTGGGCCTGCGCCTGGCCGAGATGGCGCTCGAAAACGAACAGCTACTGGCGCGCGTGACCTATATCTCGACCATGGATGCGCTGACCGGCGTCGCCAACCGCCGCCACGGCGAAGAACTGCTGGAAAAGGAAATCCGGCGCGCGCGCCGCTACCGCGTGCCGCTGGCGCTGGTCGCCTTCGACATCGACCGCTTCAAGGCCATCAACGAGCGCTACGGCGATCCGGTCGGCGACGTGGTGCTGCGCAGCGTGTGCGAGGCGGCGCAGGCGGTGCTGCGCGGCAGCGACGTGCTGGTGCGCTCGGGCGGAGAAGAGTTCCAGATCCTGGCGCCGCACACCAGCGCCATCGACGCCCTCAAGATGGCCGAGAAGGTGCGGGTGGCGATCGCCCAGGCCGCCATTCCCGGCGCCGACCACGTCACCGTCAGCCTGGGCGTGGCCCAGCTGGGCGAGCAGGAGAGCGCGGACTCGCTGGTGCAGCGCGTGAACGCGGCGCTGGCGCGCGCCAAGCGCGCCGGCAGGAACTGCGTCGAACTCGCGATGCAATAAGCATGCTGGACTGGTTGAGGCATTACCGGCGCGCGGACCTGCCCGGCGACGTCGGCGCCGGCATCATCGTCGCCATGATGATGATCCCGCAGGGCATGGCCTATGCGCTGGTGGCCGGGCTGCCGCCGGTGGCCGGCCTGTACGCCAGCATTGCGCCGCCGCTGCTGTATGCGTTGTTCGGCACCAGCGCTACGCAGTCGGTCGGGCCGATGGCGATCATCGCGCTGATGACGGCGTCGGCCCTCGGTCCGCTGGCGGCGCCCGGCAGCGCGCTGTACGCCATGCTGGCCGGCCAGCTGGCCCTGTTGTCGGGCGCGGTGCTGCTGGCCTGCGGCCTGCTGCGCGTCGGCTTCCTGGCGAATTTCTTTTCGCGGCCGGTGATGAGCGGTTTCACGCTCGGCTCCTCGATCGCGATCGCGCTCGGCCAGCTCGATACGCTGCTGGGCGGCGCGCCGCTGGCGCCGCACTGGCCGAGCGCGCTGCTCGGCGCCGGCGCCATCGCCTTCTTGCTGCTGGCGCGCCGCTACGGTGCCGGTGTGCTGCGCCGGCTCGGCTTGACCCCGGGCGCGGCCGACATCGGCGCGCGCCTGGCGCCGATGCTGCTGGTGCTGGCCGCGATCGTGCTGGTGACGCTGCTGCACCTCGACCAGCGCGGGGTGCGCGTGATCGGCGCGGTGCCGTCCGGCCTGCCGCAGCCGGCGCTGCCGCTGGCGGACGGCTACTGGCAGGCGCTGGGCAAGCCGGCGCTCCTGATCGGTTTCATGAACTTCCTGATCGGGATGTCCGGGGCCCAGGCGCTGGCGCACAAGCGCGTGAACCAGCCACACGAAAAGCTGCACACCAACCGCGAACTGGTCGGCATCGGCCTGGCCAACGTCGGCAGCGCGCTGTCGGGCGGTTTTCCGGTCACCGGCAGCCTGTCGCGTTCGGCCGTGAACTTCGCCGCCGGCGCGCGCACCCAGCTGGCCGGGGTGATCAGCGCGCTGCTGCTGGCCGGCGCGCTGGTGCTGCCGACCGGCTGGCTGGCGCCGCTGCCGCTGCCGGTGCTGGCCGCCACCATCATCGTCGCCGTGCTCGGCATGCTCGACCTGGGCACGCTGCGCACCGCCTGGCATTACGACCGCGCCGACGCGCTGGCGCTGGTGGCGACCGGCGCCGGGGTGCTGCTGCTCGGCGTCGAGTCGGGTGTGGTGCTGGGCCTGGTGCTGTCGCTGGGTGCGATGATCTGGCGCGAAAGCCGCCCGCATATCGCGGTGCTGGGCCGCATCGCCGGCACCGAGCATTTCCGCAACGTCGAGCGTTATCCGGGCGAGACCGAGCCGCGCGTGCTGCTGCTGCGCGTCGACGCCGGCCTGTTCTTCGGCAACCTGGAGGCGGTGGCTACCCGCGTCGAGGATGAACTGGCGGCCCAGCCGCAGGCACGCCACCTGGTGCTGGTGCTGTCGGCCGTGAACGCGATCGACACCTCGGCCCTGTTCGGCCTGCTGGAATTGAACGGCACGCTGGCGAAGCGCGGCGTGACGCTGCACCTGGCCGAGGTCAAGGGACCGGTGCTGGACCGGCTGCGCGCCTCCGCACTGCTGCAGGCGCTCACTGGGCGGGTGTTCCTGAGCACCGCGAACGCCTGGGATGCGCTCGCACGGGACGGCGGCTGATTGCAAGGGCGCGCCGGCTGTGGCAGGATGGTTCCAACGACTTCTTCAAAGGTGGAACCATGCCTCGCGCAAGCACGCTCTTCTTTATCGTTGCGGCCATTGGCCTCTACATTCTCGGCCTCACCACGCCGGCGCAGTTCGCGCTGTTCCTCGGCATGGGTTGCGAGATCGTGGCCGGCAAGCGCGCCATGGACAAGCTGCGTGCGATGCGCCAGGCGCGCGTGGCCGCCCGTCCGGTGCGTGGCATGCGCGGACGCCGCTGAGCGTCTGCTGCCGGACCCGCCGCGGTCCGGTGTCCACGTCGTTCGATCCGCCTGCCGGCGCTTCCTGAAGCCGCCGGTTTCTACGCACTCGCTTGTGTGTCCTCGTCTTCACTTGTGCCGCCAGGGCAGTTCACGGGTACCGCATCTTCCGGTTCACCCTGACCACGCACTGCCGCATCCACCGGTTCATCCTGATATTCAGCCCAGCTTGACGTAAATGCACCATCACGGTGCAGGTTTTGCGTCGATGGTGCACACACTGCGCGCCACTCACCCCGGCACGCCGCTTCCGCACTGATTCCACACTTTATTTGCTGGCATGCTTCGTGCTGAGGCTAAGGCATGCCTGACTGTACACGTTCCGACCCATCCACTACCGCGCCACCCTGGCAGGCCAGCCTCAGCCTGCGCTTCGAGGATGATGCCGGCACCACCCGCCTGACCGGGCGCGAGCACCGCGGACCGCTGCGCGTCCAGAAGGCGTTGTATCCGGAAGGCGCGCGTACCTGCCACGTGATCGTGGTGCATCCGCCCGGCGGCGTGGTCGGCGGCGACCGTCTCGACCTCGACCTCGACCTCGGCGCCGCGACCCGCGTGCTGGCCACCTCGCCCGGCGCGACCAAGTGGTATCGCGCCAATGGCAAGCACGGGGAACAGGCCTCGCGCCAGCGCGTGCGCCTGCGCGTCGGCCCGGGCGCGGCGCTCGAGTGGCTGCCCCAGGAAACCATTTTCTACGACGACGCCGACGTGGTGCTCGAGCACGAGGTCGAGCTGGCGGCGGATGCGTGCTACATCGGCAGCGAGATCCTGTGCTTCGGCCGCCGCGCCGCCGGCGAGACGTTCCGCTGCGGCCAGGTGCGCCAGCGCACCCGCATCCGCCAGGGCGGGCGCCTGGTCTGGTGGGAGCAGGGTACGGTCGGCCCCGGCCTGGCGGCCGGCGACGTCATGCGCAGTCCGCTCGGCCTGGCCGGCCACAGCGTCTGCGCGACCCTGGTCGCGGTCGGCAAGCCGCTGCCGGCGGCGCTGTCGCACGCCTTGCGCGAGGCCGACCCGACGCTCGGCCTGAGCCAGGTGAGGAACGTGTTCGTGGCGCGCCACCTGGGCGACGACAGCGAAGCCGCGCGCGCCTGCCTGCTGCGCGTCTGGCAGACCCTGCGCCCGCACCTGCTGGATACACCGGCACGCGTGCCGCGCATCTGGAATACATGAAGAGGAACCCGGCATGGACCTGACCCCACGCGAAAAAGACAAACTGCTGATCTTCACCGCCGCGCTGCTGGCCGAACGCCGCCGCGCGCGCGGGCTGAAACTGAACTACCCGGAAGCCGTGGCCCTGATCACGGCGGCGATCATGGAAGGCGCGCGCGACGGCCGCAGCGTGGCCGAGCTGATGAGCGACGGCACCCGCGTGCTGGCGCGCGCCGACGTGATGGAAGGCGTGCCGGAGATGATCCCCGACATCCAGGTCGAAGCCACTTTCCCGGACGGCAGCAAGCTGGTGACCGTCCACAATCCGATTCCCTGAACGAATCCGCAACCGACGCTGCAAGGAGCTGAGACCATGAAAATCGCGCTACTGACCGCCCCGGCCATGGACGCCGTGCGTCTGCAACTGGTCGACCTGTTGCTGGACGCGCTGGCGCATGGCGCCTCGATGGGTTTTCCGACCGGCTTGACGGCGGGCGCCGCCGACCGCTACTGGCGCGAGGTGCAAGCCGGCCTGCAGGACGGTACCCGCATGCTGCTGGCGGCGCTGCACGAAGGTAAGCTGGCCGGCATCGTCCAGCTCGAGCTGTACCGCCGCCCGCATGGCTGCGACGGCGCCGAGCTGCAGACCATGATGGTGCACAGCCGCGCGCGCCGGCGCGGTATCGGCAGCGTGCTGCTGCGCGCCGCCGAAGCCGAGACGCGCGCCCTGGGACGCACCTTGCTGTTCCTCGACACCGAAGCCGGTTCCGCCGCCGAAGTGCTGTACCACGGCCTCGGCTACACCCGCGTCGATGCGCTGGCGGACGACGACGGTCCCACCGCGATCTATTACAAATCGCTGCGCATGCCGGAGCTCGCATGATTCCCGGCGCGCTTGTACCAGGCCAGTACCTCCTGGAAGACGGCGAGATCGAGATCAACGGCGGCCGCCGCACCGTCACCATGGTGGTGGCGAACGCCGGCGACCGTCCGGTGCAGGTCGGCTCGCATTACCATTTTCACGAGGTCAACGATGCGCTGCAGTTCGAGCGCGACGCGGCCCTCGGCATGCGCCTGAACATCGCCGCCGGCACCGCGGTGCGCTTCGAGCCGGGCCAGCGCCGCACGGTGGAGCTGGTCGACCTCGACGGGGCGCGCACCGTGGTCGGCTTCCAGGGCCGGGTGATGGGCGCACTGGCGCCGGATTCCAGCAAAGAGGGAGACTGAATGGCCACGATCACGCGCCAGGCTTACGCCGACATGTACGGCCCGACCACGGGCGACCGCATCCGCCTTGCCGACACCGGCCTCGTCATCGAGATCGAGCGCGATTACGCGATCTACGGCGAGGAAGTGAAATTCGGCGGCGGCAAAGTCATCCGCGACGGCATGGGCCAGTCGCAGCTGACCCGCGACGGCGTCATGGACACCGTCGTCACCAACGCCGTCATCGTCGACCACTGGGGTATCGTCAAGGCCGACATCGGCATCAAGGACGGCCTGATCTTCGGTGTCGGCAAGGCCGGCAACCCCGACATCCAGCCGGGCGTGACGCTGCCGATCGGCGCCGCCACCGAGATCATCGCCGGCGAAGGCATGATCGTCACCGCCGGCGGCATCGACAGCCACATCCACTTCATCTGCCCGCAGCAGATCGAGGAGGCGCTCACCTCCGGCATCACCACCATGCTGGGCGGCGGCACCGGGCCCGCGGTCGGCACCGCCGCCACCACCTGCACGCCGGGCGCCTGGCACATCCACTCGATGCTGATGGCGGCCGACGCCTTCCCGATGAACCTCGGCTTCCTCGGTAAGGGCAACGTCAGCCGCCCGGCGCCGATCGAGGAACAGATCGAAGCCGGCGCCATCGGCCTCAAGCTGCACGAGGACTGGGGCAGCACCCCGGCCGCGATCGACAACTGCCTGGCGGTGGCCGAGCGCATGGACGTGCAGGTGGCGCTGCACTCGGACACGCTGAACGAGGCCGGCTTCCTGGAATCGACGCTGGCGGCGTTCAAGGACCGCACCATCCACACCTTCCACACCGAAGGCGCGGGCGGCGGCCATGCGCCCGACATCATCGCCGCGGTGGGGCAGGCCAACGTGCTGCCCTCGTCGACCAACCCGACGCGCCCGTTTACGGTGAATACGCTGGACGAGCACCTCGATATGCTGATGGTCTGCCACCATCTCGATCCGGCGATCGCCGAGGACGTGGCGTTTGCCGAGTCGCGCATCCGGCGCGAGACCATCGCCGCCGAGGACATCCTGCACGACCTCGGCGCGATTTCGATGATGTCGTCCGATTCGCAGGCCATGGGCCGGGTCGGCGAGACCATCCTGCGCACCTGGCAGACCGCGCACAAGATGAAGGCGCAGCGCGGGCCGCTGCCCGAGGATTCCAGCCGCAACGACAATTTCCGCGTCAAGCGCT
>JAKOOD010000182.1 GCA_022701635.1 Burkholderiaceae bacterium
CGCGGCCGAAACGCAGCGGCTGGTGGAAACGGGTTGCAAGATGGGAGGGGGCGTGCCGAATGTTCATGTTTGTCTCCATGCATTTTTGGCTTTGTGTAGGAACAGCATACGCCTGGATCGGGCTGTCTGCAAACAGCTTTTCGCACGGTCGTGCGGGCCATCCGGCGCATGCCGTCGTGGACCGCATCGTGCTGCCGCGTTCATGATCTTCGGGCCAGCATACTGACTTGCAGTACAATCGCCGGTCCCCAGCAGCAACGCACGACATGATCGACGCCCTGACCCGCCTTAGCCGACCCGCCGCAGCACGCCGCTGCGGCAGGCTGCTGCCATGGCTGATGGCGATCGTCTTCCTGCTGCAGATCCTCGGCACTGCCCAACACCACCACGAGCTGCATGCGAAGACGCCGCATTGCGTCTCGTGCACGCTGCACGCGCAGCCGCATGCGGCCCCGCCGCCGACCACGCTGGCGCCGGTCACTTCGGGTTGGGCGCTGGTGCATGCGCTGGTCTACGCGCAGGCCACCGGGGTCGCGCCCGCGGCGCCGCCCTTCCTGCTGCCGCCCGCACAAGGCCCGCCCGCTTTCCTCCAGACGTAGTCACATGCAGCGCCCCAGGGCGCGACCTGGCCGTGCCCGCACGCCAGGCCACATTACGACTGTACGCGGCCGGCGATTCCGCTCGCCGCTGAAGGAAACCACATCATGAGAACCACCCCGATCGGGTGCCTGGCGCTGCTCGCCGGTACCCTCCCTTGCCCTGCGCCGGCGCAATCCACGGGCGACGCCGTCGCCGACAGCGTCGTCATCACCGGCCAGCGCGCCGCCTACCGCAGCCTGGCCGTGGCCGGCGCAACCAAGACCGACGCCCTGCCGCTCGACCTGCCGCAAAGCGTGCGCACCCTCGGCGCCGACCTGCTGCAGGATGCCGGCGTGACGACCCTGTCCGGCGCGCTCGACCTGGCCAGCGGCATCGCGCGCCAGAGCGACCTGGGCGGCCTGTGGGACAGCTACGCGATGCGCGGCTTCACCGGTGACCCGAATTTCGGCGCCGACTACCTGGTCAATGGCTTCAGCGCCAGCCGCGGCTACAACGGCATGCGCGACGCCGCCGGCACCCAGTCGATCGAAATCCTGAAAGGCCCCGCATCGGCGCTGTACGGCCGCGGCGAACCCGGCGGCACCGTCAACATCGTGACCAGGAAGCCGCGTTTCGCCCCGCAATACGGCGTCGACCTGTCACTGGCCAGCTTCCGCACGCACCGGATCGCGGCCGACCTCACCGGCCCGCTCTCGAGCACGGTCGCCTACCGTCTCAACCTGGCGCACCAGGACGGCGACAGCTTCCGCGACCTGCTGCACACCGAGCGCACCTACGCGGCGCCGTCCTTCGTGTGGCATGCGGGCGACGACACCACGGTCTCGTACGAGATCGAGGCCACGCGCCAGCGCACCCCGTTCGACCGCGGGATCCCGGCCATCGGCGGGCGCCTCGACGGGCCGGGTGCGCTGCCGGTATCGCGCTTCCTGGGCGAGCCGGCCGACGGACCGATGACCGTGAAGTCGCTCGGGCACCAGCTGTTCGTCCAGCACGGCCTGGGCGAAGGCTGGTCGCTGCAGGGCGGCGCATCCTACCGCGACAGCGCGTTGCAAGGTTATTCGAGCGAAGCCAACAACCTGCTGGCCGATGGCCGCACGCTGCGGCGCCAGCGCCGCCACCGCGATTTCTCGGCCACCGACCGCTCGGCGCGCGTCGAGCTGCTCGGCAGCGCCAGCACCTGGGGCGTGGGCCATGGCCTGCTGTTCGGCGCCGATGGCTACCGCTTCGACGATACCCGGGTGCAGATGCGGCGCAACCCGTCCGCGGCGAACCCGTATGCGATCGATATCCAGGACCCGGTGTACGGCGCCGTCGCCGCCGCCCCGCTGGCGCTGTCGATCGACACCGTCGAGCACCAGCGCGCGCAGGCGCTGTACGCGCAGGACCAGTTGACGCTGGCGCCGCGCTGGAAGGCGCTGGTCGGCGTGCGCCTCGACCGTTACCGCCAGACCGTGATCAATCATCGCACTGCCGCCGTCAACCGCCAGCGGCTGCACGCCACCAGTCCGCGTGTGGGCCTGGTCTACCAGCCGACCGCATCGACCTCGCTGTACGCATCGAGCGCGCGCGGCTTCCGCCCGAACAGCGGCATCGGCATCGACAACGCCGCCTTCCCGGCCGAGTCCAGCCGCGCGCACGAGGTCGGCGCCAAGCTCGAGACGCCGGGCGGCATCGCCGCCACGCTGGCCCTGTACCGCATCGACAAGAAGAACGTGCTGAGCCCGAATCCGGTCAACACCGACTTTTCGCTGCCGGCCGGCGAAGTGGCGAGCAAGGGCCTGGAGCTCGACCTCGCGGGCCGGCTGCGGCGCGGCCTGCGGCTGTCGGCGGCCTATGCCTACACCGACGCGCGCGTGACCCGTGGCGACAACACGATCCGCACCGGCAGCCGCTTTCCGAACGTCCCGCGCCACGGCGGCAACCTGCTGCTGGTCGCCGGCGACGACGGCGCGTCGCTCGGCGCCGGCGTCACCTACGTCGGCGAACGATTCGGCGACGTCGCCGCCTCCAGCGACTTCCGCCTGCCGGCCTACACCACGGCGCGGCTGCTCGCGACGTATGCGCCGGACAAGCGCTGGCGCCTGGCCCTGAACGTGGACAACCTGTTCGACCGGCGCTACTTCGCCAGCGCCTACAGCCAGCTGTGGGTGGCCCCGGGCAGCACCCGCAGCGCCAGCGCCACCCTGTCCTACCGTTATTGAGAGCGCCCGTATGAACAACCCCAGCAAACGAATCGCATCGATCGACGTCATGCGCGGCCTGGTCATGCTGTTGATGACGGTCGACCACGTCCGCGAAACCTTCTTCATGCAGCACCAGGTCAGCGATCCGATGGACCCGGCGGCGACCGATCCCTCGCTGTTTTTCACGCGTCTGGCGGCCCACTTCTGCGCGCCGATGTTCGTCTTCCTTACCGGCCTCTCGGCCTGGCTGTACGCGCACCCGCCGGGTGGGGCGCGCGACGCCACCGGCTTCCTGGTCAAGCGCGGCCTGCTGCTGGTCGCGCTCGAGATCACGGCCGTCAACTTTGCCTGGACCGGCACCCTGGCGCCCTCGATCGTCTACCTGCAGGTGATCTGGGCGATCGGCCTGTCGATGCTGGCCCTGGCACTGCTGCACCGCTTGCCGCTGCCTGTGCTCGCGTTACTCGGTACACTGATCGTGGGCGGCCACAATGCGCTCGCCAGCGTCGCGTTCGCGCCGGGCAGCGCGGCATCGCTCGCCTGGACCGTGCTCGAGCAGCGCGGTTTCCTGCTGACCGATCCGGTGCGCATCAAGGCCAGTTATCCAGTGCTGGCCTGGATCGGCGTGATCCTGCTCGGCTATGCCTGCGCCCCCCTGTACGCGCGCAGCGCCGCCCCGGCCTGGCGCCGGCGCTGGCTTGCGCTGGCCGGTACGGCCGGGCTGGTGCTGCTGGTCGCGCTGCGCAGCATCAACCTGTATGGCGAGCCGGCGCCCTGGACCGTGCAG
>JAKOOD010000234.1 GCA_022701635.1 Burkholderiaceae bacterium
AGAACCGCATGCTGGACGAGTTCTTCCTGCCTTACCTGGAGATCCGCAACCGCAAGGCCGGCTACGCCGTCAGCATCGTCAAGGCCGGCGCCCGCCTGGCCGGCCACGACGGCGGCCCGGTGCGCGCACCGCTGACCGACCTGACGCCGGAAGAATGCGACATGCTGCACAAGCTGATGGTCGCCCAGGGCCCGCAGTAAGCGCCAGCCGGCATCCCTATCACTACTATCAAGGAGACACCCATGTCCATCCAGGGCGAAATGATCATCGGCCAGCGCATCGTGCGCGGCACTGCCGGCGCCGTGCGCGCCTTCAACCCCGCCACCCGCCAGCAGCTCGAGCCCGAGTTCGGCCTGGCGAACGGCGACGACGTCGAGGCGGCCTGCGCGCTGGCCGAAGACGCCTTCGACGCCTACCGCAACATCGAACCCGAGGGGCGCGCGCGCTTCCTGGAAGCGATCGCCGACGAGATCGTGGCCATCGGCCCGCTCCTCATCGAGCGCGCCTCGCAGGAATCCGGCCTGCCCGCCGCCCGCCTGGAAGGCGAGCGCGGACGCACCGTCAACCAGCTGCGCCTGTTCGCCAAGGTGGTGCGCGACGGCTACTGGCAGGAAGCGACCCTCGACTCCGCCCTGCCCCAGCGCACCCCGCCGCGCGCCGACCTGCGCATGCGCAAGGTGCCGCTCGGTCCGGTCGTGGTGTTCGGCGCCTCCAACTTCCCGCTGGCGTTCTCGGTCGCCGGCGGCGACACCGCGTCGGCCCTGGCCGCCGGCTGCCCGGTGATCGTCAAGGCGCACAGCGCCCACCTCGGCACCTCGGAACTGGTCGGCAAGGCGGTGCAGCGCGCCGCTGCCGCGACCAACATGCCCGAGGGCGTGTTCTCGATGCTGATCGGCGAAGGCCGCCAGGTCGGCCAGAAGCTGGCTGCCCACCCGACCGTCAAGGCGATCGGCTTCACCGGCTCGCGCGCCGGCGGCCTGGCCCTGGTGCAGACCGCCGCCGGCCGCAAGGAACCGATCCCGGTGTATGCCGAGATGAGCAGCATCAACCCGATGTTCATGCTGCCGGGTGCACTCGCCGCGGGCGGGGCAAAACTGGCGTCCGGCTTCGTCGATTCGCTGACGCTGGGCGTGGGCCAGTTCTGCACCAATCCGGGCCTGGTGATCGGCCTGGCCGGCGCGCAGCTCGACGCGTTTGCGGCCTCCGCCGCCGAAGCGCTGGCCGCCAAGGGCGCCGGCACCATGCTGACCGCCGGCATCCACAAAGCCTACACCGATGCGATCGACAAACGTACCGGCCTCACGGGCCTGACCCTGGTCGGCCAGGGCAGTGCGGAAGGCAGCGGCTGCGCCGCCCAGGCCGCGCTGTACCGCTGCGATGCCGCCACCTACCTGGCCACGCCGGCGCTGGAAGAAGAAATCTTCGGCCCGGCCTCGATCCTGATCGCCTGCCGCGACGAGGCCGAGCTGCTGGCCGTGGCCCGCCACCTGGAAGGCCAGCTGACCGCCACCGTGCACGCCACCGCGGACGACCGCCCGCTGGCCGCCAGCCTGCTGCCGACGCTGGAACGCAAGGCCGGCCGCATCCTGTTCAACGGCTTCCCGACCGGCGTCGAAGTGTCGCACGCGATGGTCCACGGCGGCCCGTTCCCGGCCACCTCGGACAGCCGCTCGACCTCGGTCGGCGCCACCGCCATCGAGCGCTTCCTGCGCCCGGTGTGCTACCAGGACGTGCCGGCTGAACTGCTGCCGCCGGCGCTGGCCGACGACAATCCGCTGAAGCTGGCGCGCATCGTCGACGGTACGCTGCAGACGCCGCAATAAGCATGGGCGGGGCCCTCTCCCCGCCGGCGCCTGCGCGGAAGACGGCGTCCGCGCAGGCGTTTTAATCAACGAATTGATCGATACTGATTACTAAAGAGCATTACATTACGCAGTAACAGCGGGCATGGAGACGCCCGCTGCCGAGTGAAACACGTCAGCCCCACACCAATCACAAAGCTCTGACCATGACCCGGACCAACGCTATCGGCAAGTACAGGTGGACCATCTGCGGCCTGCTGTTCTTCGCCACCACCATCAACTACCTCGACCGGCAAGTCCTGAGCTTGCTGGCGCCGGCCCTGTCGAAGGAATTCGGCTGGTCGAATTCCGACTACGCCGACATCGCGGCGGCCTTCCAGTTCATCTACGCGATCGCGCTGCTGTTCGTCGGGCGCGTGGTCGACCGCCTCGGCACCAAGCTGTCCTACCACCTGGCGATCGCGGTATGGTCGCTGGGCGCGATCGCCCACGCCTACTCGATCTGGGTTGGCGAAGCCGTCAACACCGTATTCGCGGCGCTCGGCCTGGCGGCGGTGCCGGTGTCGGTGGCCGGCTTCATCGTGGCGCGCGCCATCCTCGCCATCGGCGAAGCCGGCAACTTCCCGGCCGCGATCAAGGCCACCGCCGAATACTTCCCGCGTGCCGAGCGCTCGTTCGCGACCGGCATCTTCAATTCCGGCGCCAACATCGGTGCGATCCTGGCGCCGCTGACGGTGCCCATCATCGCCGCGGTCTGGGGCTGGGAAATGGCCTTCATCTGGATCGGCGCGATCGGCTTCCTGTGGATGATCTTCTGGGCCATCTTCTTCGACGAGCCGGCCCGGCAGCGGCGCCTGGGCAAGGCCGAACTGGCCTACATCCAGGCCGATGCCGAAGCGCCGCGCAGCCACGTCCCGCTCGAGACCGAGGCGCCGCTGCGCAAGGCCGGCTGGATGGAACTGCTGTCGATGCGCCAGACCTGGGCCTTCGCGCTGGGTAAGTTCCTGACCGACGGCGTGTGGTGGTTCTTCCTGTTCTGGCTGCCGAAATACCTGTCCGCGACCTACGACATCGCCCCCACCGCGATGGCGCTGCCGCTGACGGTCCTGTACAGCATGACGATGGTCGGTTCGATTGCCGGCGGCTGGCTGCCCACGATGTTCATCCGGCGCGGCGACAGCGTGTTCGAGGCCCGCATGAAAGCCATGCTGCGCATCGCCTTCTTCCCGCTGGTGGTGCTGCTGGCGCAGCCGCTGGGCAGCATCAGCTACTGGATGCCGGTGATCCTGATCGGCATCGGCGCCTCGGCCCACCAGGCCTGGTCGGCCAACCTGCTGACCACCGCATCCGACCTGTTCCCCAAGCATAACGTGGGCTCGGTAGTCGGCATCGGCGGCCTGCTGGGCGGCATCGGCGGCGTGCTGGTGACCAAGGCCGGCGGCCGCTTGTTCGACTACTACGGCGCGCTGGGCCAGATCCAGACCGGCTACATGATCATGTTCAGCTTCTGCGCGCTGGCCTACCTGGTGGCGTGGGGCGTCATGAAGCTGCTGATCCCGGCGGCCAAGGTGCCGCCGCTGCCCGCGGAGCTGGCGAATGCAACCTGAAGTCCGGCGTGTCGACGCGCCGGCCTGCCAGGTCGGCGAGAGTCCGGTCTGGCATGCCGGCGAACAGGCCTGGTACTGGACCGACATCCCGGCGCGCACGGTGTGGCGCCTGGATGCCGCCAGCGGCCGCGTCGCCAGCTGGGCCGCGCCGGAAATGGTGGCCTGCATGGCGCCGCGCGCGGCCGGCGGCCTGGTGGCCGGCATGGAGAGCGGCATCTTCCGGCTCGCACTGCAGGCCGGCGGCGACGTCGTCGCCGAGCGCCTGGCGGCGCCGCCGCCGGCCGAACTCACGGCCGGCATGCGCTTCAACGACGGCCGCTGCGACCGCCAGGGCCGTTTCTGGAGCGGCACCATGTTCATGGACATGGCGGCCGCCCGCGCCGACGGCCGGCTGTACCGCTACGACGGGCAAGGCCTGTCGCAACCGCTGGTAGCCGGACTCTTGACCCAGAACGGCCTGGCCTGGTCGCCCGACGGCCGCACCATGTACCTGTCCGATTCGCACCCGCAGCGCCAGCTGGTCTGGGCCTTCGACTACGATCTCGACGACGGCGTGCCCTCCAACCGGCGCCTGTTCATCGACATGAACCAGTATCCCGGCCGGCCGGACGGCGCCACGGTCGACGCCGACGGCTGCTACTGGCTGGCCGCCAACGACGCCGGCCTGCTGCTGCGTTTCACGCCCGATGGCCGGCTCGAGCGCCGCATCGCGCTGCCGATGGCCAAGCCCTCGATGCCCTGCTTCGGCGGCCCCGGCCTCGATACGCTGCTGGTGACCTCGATCAACCCGGCGCACCCGGACCACCCGGACGCCGCGGCCGGCGCCACGGTCATGCTCGTACCCGGCGTGCAGGGCCTGCTTGACACCCCCTTCGCTTTTTAATCAGTGATCATGACCAAACCCTTCAAACGCATCCTGTTCACCGGCGCGGCGGGCGGCCTCGGGCGCCGCCTGCGCCCGCACCTGGCGCAATTCGCCGACATCGTGCGCCTGGCCGACCTGGTCCCGATCGCGGACCCGCAGCCGCACGAGGAAATGGTCCAGTGCGACCTGGCCGACCGCGACGCCGTGATGGCGATGTGCGACGGCGTCGACGCCATCCTGCACTTCGGCGGCGTGTCCACCGAAGTCGAGTTCGCGCCGATCATGCAGGCCAACATCCTCGGCATGGCCAACCTGTACGAAGCGGTGCACAAGCTCGGCATCCGGCGCGTGGTCTTTGCCAGCTCGAACCATACGATGGGGATGTACAAGACCACCGACGTGGTCGACGCCGCCATGCCGCCGCGCGCCGACGGCTACTATGGCCTGTCGAAGGTGTTCGGGGAATCGCTGTCGCGCTATTACTGGGACCGGTTCGGCATCGAGACCGTGTGCATCCGCATCGGCTACTGCTTCCCGGAAGCGAGCAACCACCGCCAGCTGGCGACCTGGCTCAGCCTCGACGACATGGTCGAGCTGCTGCGGCGCTCGCTGCTGACGCCGCGGGTCGGGCACACGATCACCTTCGGGATGTCCGATAACGACGGCAAATGGTGGGACGACCGGCATGCGCGCTTCCTGGCGTACCGGCCGAAGGACAGTTCGCGCCAGTTCACGGAGGCGGTGCTGGCCTCCGGCGTGGACCGGTCGGACGACATGGACGACATCACGCTGAAGTTCCAGGGCGGGGTGTTCCTGACGCATGGGCCGAAGTACAAGCCCTGAAACAATTGCAGTGTAATCACTGTCGCCCCTGCGCAGGCAGGGGCGACGTGCGTGGGGAGCATGCAGCGCTCACCAGCACGCAAGGAATCAACGCACCGGGCAAGGCCGCTTGTCATCGAAGGCCCACCCCGGCATCAGGTACTGCACCGCCACCGCCACAGCCTCATCGCGCGCGTCCACGTCATTCCCCCGAAGGCGGGAACCCATATTCAAGTAGGCCTCGTGCGCCTTCTCCAGCTCCGCTTCGTCCAGCGCCATCCCCAGCCCCGGCTTCGCCGGCACGTGCACCAGCCCGCCCTCGACGTATAAGTTTCCTGGTCAGGTGCCGGCCGTCCTGCCACATCCAGTAGGTATCGATCACCGTCACCTTGCCCGGCGCAGCGGCGCCGACATGCGTGCACATCGCGAGCCAGATGTCTGGCATGGTTGTTCGCATGCCAGTCTCAGCTCCGGCCGAACACCGCATAAAAGCCGGCAAATGTGAAACGATGCGTTGTTACACATCTTCCTTCACAAGATGCAACAAAGCCGTAAAATCGGCAAGTGTTGCAGTAAGTTAACAGCCGTTATCGATGTAGACAAAAGTTACACAATTCCTAAACGAAAGTTAGTAAAAACGGCTATAGTTTCAGTTAATAATCACACATTCTCACGCCGGTGACAGCACTTGCCGTGAGAGAAATACCGTATTACCCGTCCCATTGCCCACGCAAAGCCGTGATCGATGCTTGTCTTTCTCGCACATGAGGAATAAACGACTTTGTTGCCGACTTAAAATATGACGAATCCGAACAGCAGCGCCGCGATCGACGCCACGGCGTTCTACTCCACCGCCGAGGCCGCGAAAATCCTGGGGGTGTCGCACCGTACCATCCAGCTCTGGGTCGAAAGCGGTATCCTGCAGGCCTGGAAGACTGCCGGCGGGCACCGCCGCATCGCATCGACCTCGGTCGACAAGGTGCTGGAAACGCGCCGCCAGGCGCTGTCCATGGAGCGCCGCGATCCGAAATCCGCCGTGTCCAGCCAGACGCGCCAGTACAAGGTCGTGATCGCCGACGACGACGCTACCCTGCTGCGCCTGTACGAACTCGAGATCGGCGGCTGGGGCCTGCCGCTGCAGTTGATCAAGGCCAGCGACGGCTTCGACGCCCTGCTGAAAATCGGCGAGTACCATCCGGACCTCCTGATCAGCGACCTCAGCATGCCGGGCATGGACGGTTTTCGGATGGTCAACAGCCTGCGCAACAATCCGAGGCAGCGCGACCTGAACATCATCATCGTCAGCGGACTCGATCGCAGCACGATCA
>JAKOOD010000249.1 GCA_022701635.1 Burkholderiaceae bacterium
GCATGAAGACCGGCACCCTCAAGAACGTGGTGGCGCTGGCCGGCTATGTGCCGGATGCGAGCGGACGCCAGTGCGTCGTGGTAGCCATGATCAACAGCGACCTGGTCGGCAACGGGCGTGGCCGCACCGTATTGGATACGCTGGTCGACTGGGTGGCGCGGATGGATGGGCCGCAACCGGCGCAAGCTGTTCAACCTACGCAACCAGTAGCGCCAACGCAGCCGTAAGCGGTAGGTAGGCACACCGTGCCCACGCGGATGCTTGTAGCTCTGCCTGCCGCCGCGTGGGCTCGGCGAGCCCACCCTACGCCCTGCGCCTGCTGTCGGATGCATGTCACCGCGTGGGTGGCGTGCCGGGTGCCGCGGTCGCTGCCGCCGGTGTTGCCGGCGCCGCCGTGCTGGCCTGCGCACTGGCACTCCTGCCCGGCTCCAGCCATGGCGTACCGGCCAGGTTCGGCTTGGCCTCGACCAGCGTGACATTGGCGCCGGTGCCTTCGCGGATCGCGCGCACCAGGTCCATCATGGTCGATTCGGTGAATTTTTCCGGCGTGCCCAGCACCATGCCGCCGACCCGGCGCGGCCAGGCCAGCCAGCCGCCTTCGGGTTTGGTGAAGACCGCGTACATGTCGAGGTGGTAGCCGTTCTTGTAGGGGAACAGGCAGGCCACCAGGTTCATGTTGTCGCTGCCGTGCACCTTGGGCGCCGCCTTGGCGGTCCAGGAAGCGCCGTCGCAGCTCGGTCCCTTGTCGACGGCGGTGCCCGGCGCCGCGGCGGTCGGATCGGCGATCTTGAAGTGGCCCGGGAGCTCGGTGACCTGCACCCCGGCCGGCGTGGCGACCTGGGCATCCTTGACGTTGCGGTTGATGCCGTTGCTGGCGGCCTTGGCCACCGTGTCGGCGGGGGCTTCGGTCTTGATGTCGAATACGCGGTAGTACTCGACCGTCGTGTCGCGTGCGGCCAGGTTGTTGCCGCCGTTGCCGGTGCTGCAGCCGGTGGTCAGCGCCGCCATGAGCGCCAGCGTGCCGACACCCACCAATATCGCGCCTTTCATACGCACCTCCCATGTTTTGGGGACGGTTACCCGCCCCGCATCGATGGTGCGATTTTCCGGTCAAGGATGTGGCGCGGACTGCGTTTGCTCAAGCGTTTGGTTTGAGCGTCAGCGTGGCGCGACAGTGGCGTGGGTTCCGTTCAGAGCACGCGGCGGAAGGTCCGGCGCACATGGTCGCGGTCGCCACAATCGAAATGCCACCACTCGGTATTGATGCCGACGAAGCCGGCCTGGACCATGGCGTCGCGCAGCAGGCGGCGCTGCGCCACCTGCCGGTCGGTGAGTGCCCCGGCGCGCAGGAAGCCTTCTTCCAGCGCCGGGTGCGACAGTTCCGTCATGTCGTCGAAACCGGTGCCCATGTCGAGTTCAAGACCGCTGCCATCGCGCAGCGTGACGTCGAGCGCCATGCCGTAGGAGTGAATGGAGCCGCGCGCCGGGTCGGCCAGGTAGATACGCAGCTCGGTGCCGTCGAGCGCATCCCACAGCTGCTGCTGCACGCGCTGCGGACGCAGGGCGTCCAGCACCAGCAGCGTGTGGCCGGGCGCATGCTGCGCCAGCCAGGCCACCGCCCGCTCGAGCGCGGCGGCGGCGTCGCGGTGCAGCCAGGCGCAGTCGAACGGCGAATACAGATCGCGGCCAGTGAAATTGTGTGGCGTCGCGTAGCGCAGGTCGACGCCGATGCCGGCGATCGTGGACAGGTGACGGAATGCCGGATCGCCGCCGATGTCTTCGCTGGCTATGGTCAAACCCATCGTCATCTCTTTTCGATCAGTGCCCGTGCGGCGGCGCCGATGCAGTTGGCCAGTTCGCGCGCACCGTGCGACAGCGGCGCATGGCTGGCGGTGAGCAGGTACAGCTGCACCGGGAGCGCCGGCGCCCACGGGCGGCACTGCACCTTGTCGCGCGCGCCGGACGCGGCCGTGAACGGGTCGAGCACGGCGCAGCCGGCGCCCGCTTCCACCAGCGCCCGCGCGATCTGGTAAGTCTGCACCACGGTGTGGAAGACCGGGCGCACGTCCTGCGCTTCGCAGGCGGCGACGACCATCTCGCCCAGCGGGTCGCCATCGGCCAGGCCGATCAGTTCGCCGTGCATGGTGTCGATGAGTGCCGCCGGCGTGACCGGCTCGGCGCATTCGGCTTCGCTCCAGGTGCCGGCTGGCGCCATCACGGTCAGCGCGCCCTGGGCGATCGCTTCGGCCTCGATGCCGGGGTGGCGCGGATCCTGCAGCGACAGCGCGAGGTCGGCTTCGCCCAGGCGCAGGGCGTTCACGATCTCGCTGGTATGAAAAGTGGCCAGTTCACAGCGGGTCTGCGAGAAATCGCGGCGCCAGGCGGTCAGCGCGGCCGGCAGCACGCTGATCGCGACGGTGGGCGTGGCCACCAGGCGCACCGTTTCGCACGCGCGGTTTTTCAGGCTGGCGGCGAGGCGGCGGATGCCTTGCAGGTCGCGGTGCAGCTTTTCGGTTTCGGCGAACAGGCGGTGCGCTTCCGGCTTCGGGTACAGCTTGCCGCGCACGCGCTCGAACAGCGGCATGCCCAGCTGCAGCTCGGCGTGCTGCAGCACCTTGGTCACCGCAGGCTGGGAGATGTGCAGCACCTGGGCGGCGCCGCTGATGGTACCCACCTGCATGATGGCGTGGAAAACTTCGATATGACGCAGACGCATCGCTGTTCCTTGGCTGGGACGACCGCCGCGCGTCATGCGCGCGGCATCGCCAAGCTTAGCGGAAAACCTGCCGGGCAGAAAAGCCTTACTGCTGGACCGGCACCGGCGGTGTTGCGGGAACGGCGGTCGGGCTGCCCGGCGCCGCGGCCGGCGGCGTGGTCGGCAGCGGCGGCATGGCCGGTGCCGACTGCGGCTGGGGCTGCGTGGCCGGCGCGGGCTGCGGCTGCGGCTGTGCCGGCTGGTACTGCGGCTGCGGCTGCACCGGCTGGTACTGATAGTGCGGCGCCGGCGCCGGGAACGGCTGCGGCAGCGCGCCGCGCGGGTTGGTCAGCGCTTCCAGCAGCACCGCCGTTTGCAGGTCCGGCAAGCCGTCGATGTTGCTTGGACGGTATTTCATCTGGAAAGCGGACAGCACGGTGCGGGTCTGCTCGTCCAGGTTGCCGGACTGGACCAGGCCGTAGCCCCAAGTGGCCAGCTTCTTCTGGTACCAGGCGATGTCCGGCAGTTGCACCTGGAAGATCGGCGTCAGGGCGGCGACGCGGTTGGCGTCCGGCCAGGCCACCAGGCCGGCGGCGGCCAGCTGGCGCCATGGGAACATCGGCCCCGGGTCCTGCTTGCGCAGCGGCGCGATGTCGCTGTGGCCGAGCACGTTTTCCGGCGCGATGTGGTGGCGCGTGACGATGTCGCGCACCAGCGGGATGATGGCGTCGATCTGCGACTGCGCGAACGGCGCGTAGACGCGGCCATTCGGGGTGTCCTTCCAGCCCGGGTTGACGATCTCGATGCCGATCGAGCTGTTGTTCAGCTGCGTGAAATTCTTCCAGCTCGAGTTGCCCGCATGCCAGGCGGCGTTCTTTTCGTCGACCAGGTTGTAGATGTGCGGGACCGGGTCGTCGGTGACCAGGTAATGCGCGCTGACTTCCTGCTGGGTCAGCGTGGTGAGCGACGACGCGCGGTCCCCCACGGTGTAGTGCAGCACCAGGAAACGCGCGCGGCTGGCCTGGCCCTTGGCGGTGTAGGTATGGTCGTATTGCGGACCGGACGGTGGCGTGGCGCAGCCGGCCAGCAGGGCAAGCAGCAAGGTGGCAACGAGAGTCTTCATGGTGGGTTCGTATTGTTGTTGATTGGGGTCAGTGCCAGGCGCGCGGCCGCATGGTGGGCGCCGGCTGTGGCTTGGGTCAGTACGGTATCCGGCGCCAGGTCTGCGCGCATGGCGTCGAGGATGAGCGGATGCAGCCCGGCCGCGCGCCCGGACAGCGCCACCGGACGCGGACCGAAGCGGCTGGTCAGGGCCCGGGCCAGGCGCGCCAGTTCGCGGCCGGCCTCGCGCAGGATCGCGGCCGCGACCGGATCCTGGTCCGCGCTGGCGGCCACGGCCAGCGCCAGCTTGCCGACGGCGCCGCGCTCCTGGCCGTAGATGAACTGGCGCGAGTCTGCCCAGTCGTCGCCGCCGACGTAGTCGAATACCGCCTGCGCCATCGGCGAGGTGCGCCAGGCGCCGGGCCGCTCGTCCTCGTTGCGCCAGATGCGGCGCATGGCTTCGCGCGCGATCCAGAAGCCGCCGCCGCCATCGTCCAGCACCACGCCGCGGCCGCCGGCCCGGTGGAACTGGCCGTCCGTGTCGATGAAGGCGCCGATCGAGCCGGTGCCGGCGTACACCAGGTAGCCCGCGCCGAGGTCGAAACTGGCGCGGTAGGCGATGTCGATGTCGCTGCAGAAATGGATTGCCGCCGGCGCCAGGTGCAGCGGCTCGGCCAGCCAGCGTTGCAGCAGTTCGCTGTCGCCGCCGAAGCCGGTCAGGCCGGCCCAGACCCGCGCCGGCGCGCCGTGCGGCAGCACCGCCAGCGCCAGCTGGGCGAAGGTCGCCTGCACCGCATCGCGTCCGGCCTGGCTACTCATCTGCAGCGCGGACAAGCCCTCCACGCTGCCTTCGGCCACGATGGCGCCGCCGGGTGCGGCGAGCGCCCAGCGGGTGGCGGTACCGCCGGCGTCGATGCCGAGACCGAACTCGGCAGCCAACCCGGACTCCGGTGCGTGTTGTGAATGAATCATGATCAAAGCGCAGTGTACGCCGTCGCGCCGATCCTCCGCGCATGAATGGGATGCTTATGTCTTGCTTATGTCTTGCTTATGCCCTGCGCCAGGCCTGCACGCGCGCGCTTTCGTTGCCGAGGCGGTCGACCGCGCTGACCACCACCGCGTCGGCCGGGCCCAGCTTGACGTCGTCCGGCACCGTCCAGTCCACGCGCGAGGCCGGCGCCACCGCGAATTGCCAGCGGCCGCCATGGCGCGACCAGATCGCATAGGTCGCGTTGGCGCTGCCGGCGGCCAGTTTCAGCAGCACGCCATTGCCCTTGCGCACGGCCGCGACCGACGGCGTGCCCGGCGTGGTCTTGCCGAGCCAGGGCGTGGCCGGCACCAGCGCCGGCGACGAATAGCAGCCGGCGCGCAGCTGGTCGCCGATGCCCTTGCGGTTCTGCATCAGCGCGACCATGCTGAAGTGGACGTGGCCGGAAGCGGCCGGGCGCGTGCGCGTGACGCCGATCTGTTCGATGATTTCCTGCGGCAGGTATTCCTTGCTGGCCGCGCCGATGCGGCTGGTGAACAGGCCCGGCCACAAATGGCGGCCGCGGGTGTTCTGGGTGACCCAGTAGTCGAGCAGCGTGCCGTAGGCCTGGCCCGGCTGGCGGATCGCCCAGTACAGCTGTGGCGTGAAGTAATCAAGCCAGCCGTTCTGCAGCCAGGTCTCGACATCCGCGTACAGCTTGTCGTACTGCGAAAAACCGTTGATGCCTTGCGGGCGGCGGTCCGGGCGGCCGATGCCGAACGGGCTGATGCCGAAGCGTACCCAGCTCTTTTCGCGGTGGATCTCTTCGTTCAGCGCTTGAATTAATTTATTCACGTTCTGGCGGCGCCAGCCGGCGCGGTCCAGCCTGCCGCCGCCGCTGAGGTAACGCTGGAAGGATGGGCCGTCCGGGAAGTCCAGCTCGCCCTTGCCGGCCTTGCCTTCCAGCGCCAGGCTCTCGGCGCCGCTGGCGCCCGGCGCTTCGATCGGGTAGGGATAAAAATAATCGTCGATGTGGACACCGTCGATGTCGTAGCGGCGCACCACGTCCAGCACCACGTCCAGGGTCTGCTTGACCGCGCTGTCCTCGCCCGGGTCCATCCACAGGTATTTACCGTAGCTCTTCACCGCGGCCGGGTTGGTGCGGGTGATGTGGTTCGGCGCCGCCGGCGAGCGCGCGCCGTTGTTGCGGGCGCGGTAGGGATTGAACCAGGCATGCAGCTCGAGGCCGCGCGCGTGCGCCTGCGTGATCCAGAATTTCAGGGGGTCGTACCACGGCTGCGGCGCCTGGCCCTGCAGCCCGGTGAGATATTCCGACCACGGTTCCAGCCTGGACGGGTAGATGGCGTCGGCCGACGGGCGTACTTGCAGCACGATCGCATTCAGGTTGAGCGCCTTGGCGCGGTCCAGGATGGCGATGGCCTCGGCCTGCTGCTTTTCGGCATTCAGGTTCGGCTTGCTGGGCCAGTCGATGTTGGCGACCGTCGAGACCCAGGCGGCGCGGAATTCGCGCGGTGCGGGCGGCGGCAGGTCCCCGCCGGTGCCGCCGGTCACTACCGGCGCCATGCCCGGCTGCGTGCTGGTACAGGCCGAGAACAGGCCGCTCAGCGCCATCGCACCGGCCACGCCGGCCAGTGCGAATGCGCGTCGTTGTTGTTGTTTCTGATCGAGTTGCAAAACCGCTCCGCTTGTTAAATCTTGTCAAACCTTGACGAACCACCGTTGCCGCCACATGCCCCAGGCCAGCAGGAACATGCAGGCATCGAACAGCAGCGCGTGCAGCAGCGAGGCATTCACGGCCCCGATGGGCAGGGCGGCGATCGGCGCGTACAGCACTTCCCCGGCAGAACGCAGGCTGCCGTCCGGCTGGGCGAATTTTACATACCCGAGCATGTTGGCGACCAGTCCGGACATCGCAAAGATGAACAGCGCATTCATGCCGTAGATGACAAAAGGCCAAGTCCAGCGCGCCGCCGCCGTGCGCAGCGCCGGATACGGGTTGACGTCCAGCAGCCAGTAGAACACCGCGAACACGATCGCCGCCCAGCCGGTCATGAGCAAGCAAAACGACGGCGTCCACAGGCTTTTATTGATGGGCATCAGGAGTGTATCCAAAATCGCCGCCACACCCAGGCACGCCAGGCCGGCCAGCAACAGCCACACGGTCTGTTCGGTGCGCTGCACGCCGGATGCCAGCCAGCGCCCGGCCAGCACGCCGAACAACTGGCTGCACAGGGCGGGCAAGGTCGATACCAGTCCTTCCGGATCCCAGGTCCCGGCGCTCGCCCACAGGTGCTTGCCGAACAGCGCGCGGTCGACCCAGGCGCCGAAGTCCTGTCCGGGCGCGAGCACGCCGGCGCCGATCCCGGGTACCGGTACCCACAGCATCAGCACGCTGTACAGCGCCAGCAGCGCGCCGATGATCGCCAGCTGGGCGCGCCAGCCGCAATACACCACGATGGGTGCCGCCAGCAGCGTGCACAGGGCGATGCGCTGCAGCACGCCGGGTAGGCGCACACCGTCGACATTGAAATGGGGAACCAGGTTGAGCAGGAAACCGACCAGGAAGATCAGCAGCGCCCGTCTTGCCAGTTTGATGAGCAGGCGCGGCTTGTCGGCCCCGGCGGCGCTCAGGCGCCCGAGCGACAGCGCCATCGCGACGCCGCCGATGAACAGGAAAAACGGAAAAATGCAGTCGGTGAAGGTCCAGCCGTTCCAGTGCGCATGCGCGAGCTGGGCATACAGGTGGCCCCAGTCACCGGGATTATTTACCAGCACCATGGCGGCAATCGTGAAGCCCCGGAACGCATCGAGCGAGGCCAGCCGGCCGGTGGTGGCATGCATGGGTTTATCTCTTTCCGAATTCCGGATCGATCTTCACCAGCGCCGCCATGATGAACGCCGGGATCGTCGCCAGGCAGGTCCACACGAAGAAATGCTGGTAGCCGATCATTTCCTGCAGCTTCCCGCTCCACATCCCGGGCACCATCATCCCCAGCGCCATCAGGCCGGTGCAGATCGCGTAGTGCGCGGTTTTATAGGGACCGTCGGCCACCATGATCATGTACATCATCATCGCGGTGAAGCCGAAGCCGTAGCCGAACTGCTCGATCGCCAGGAAGCCGCAGATCACGCCGAAGTTCTGCGGCTGCACTTGCGACAGGTAGACGAATACCAGGTCCGGCAGGTGCACCGCGAACACCATCAGCCACAGGCAGCGCTTCAGGCCCAGGCGCGAAATCAGCCAACCGCCGCACAGGCCGCCGACGGTCAGCGCGACGATGCCGATGGTGCCGTAGGCCAGGCCGTACTGCACGGTGGTCAGGCCGAGGCCGCCCTTGTCCAGCGGGTCCTTCAGGAAAGGCGCGATCAGTTTCAGCAGCTGGGCCTCGCCCAGGCGGAAGGTCAGTATGAAACCGAGGATCAGCCAGATGTCGCGCTTGGCGAAGAAGGTGGCGAAGGTTGTACCGAAGCCTTCCAGCAGACCGCTGCCCGCCACGTT
Source organism: Burkholderiaceae bacterium (assembly GCA_022701635.1). GTDB lineage: Bacteria > Pseudomonadota > Gammaproteobacteria > Burkholderiales > Burkholderiaceae_D > Telluria > Telluria phyllosphaerae. The sequence continues at coordinate 8,284 of JAKOOD010000249.1, forward strand.
GCCGCCGCTGGCAGCCTGGTGGTCCACGTCCGGATGCGGCAGGATCTTCTGGTGCCAGGCGAACAAGGCGAGGAACAGGCCGGCCAGCACGAAGAACACGATGGCCCAGGCCTGGCGCACGTCGCCCAGCGACACCGCCAGCACCCCGGCCAGCACCACCAGCGGCCCCTGCCCGGCCAGCGTCGCCAGGCGATAGAAGGTGGAACGCACGCCGACCATCGATGCCTGCTGCTGCTGGCGCAGGCCGAGCATGTAAAAGCCGTCGGCCGAGATGTCGTGGGTGGCCGAGGCGAAGGCCATGACCCACATCACGGCCAGGCTGATCATGAAATAGGCAGGCAGGTGCAGCGTCGCCCCGACCGCACCGAGCGCGGCGGCCAGCACCAGCTGCAGCGAGACGGTCCAGCCGCGCTTGGTGCCTTGCAGGTCGACCAGCGGCGACCACAGCGGCTTGATCACCCAGGGTAGATACAGCAGGCTGGTATACAAGGCGATGTCGGTGTTGGACACGCCCATGTCCTTGTACATCACGACCGACAGGTTGTTGGCGACGATATAGGGAATCGCCTGGCCGAAGTAGAGCGAGGGCACCCACAGCCACGGGTTCTTTGCTTGCGAAGTTTGCATAATTCTTTCGTGGTCGGGCCGGGACCACGCGCCTTGGCGACGACTGGGGCGGCGACTCAGGTGGCCAGTGAGGCGCGCACGCTGCCGCCCGTCGTCTCCAGCAAGGCACGCGCCTGCTCGACCGGGATATTCTTGGACAAGGCCACGATCGCGACCTTGACCTGGAAGCCGCACTGTTCCAGCACCGCGCGCGCCTGGTCCTCGCCGGCGCCGGTGGCAAAGGCCGTCAGGCGGATCGCGCGCCGCACCAGCTTGGCGTTGGTCGCCTTCAAGTCTACCATCAGGTTGCCATAAACCTTGTTCAAACGCACCATCAAAGCGCTCGAAAAGGTGTTCAGGGCGATCTTTTGCGAGGTACCGGCTTTCAGTCGGGTGCTGCCGGAGATGGCTTCCGGGCCGGTGTCGAGGGTGACGCCGATTTCCGCCTCGTGGGCGACCGGGGCGTCCGGATTGTTGGCGAAGCCGATCGTCAGCGCCCCGGCCGCGCGGGCCGCGCGCAGGGCGCCGAGCACGTAGGGCGTGCTGCCCGAGGCCGCGATCAGCAGCACCACGTCGTTCGTGTCCACGCCGATGCGGCCGATATCGGCGGCGCCCTGCCCGGCATCGTCTTCCGCCCCTTCGACGGCGACGAACATCGCGTCCCTGCCGCCGGCCAGCAGCGCCTCGGCGCGTTCGCGCGGCCAGGAAAAAGTGGGGTACAGTTCCACGCTGTCCAGCACGCCCAGCCGGCCCGAGGTGCCGGCGCCGACGTAGACCAGACGCCCGCCCGCTTGCATGCGCGGCAGCGCGGCGGTGACGGCGGCGGCGAGGCGTGGCCCGGCGGCGCGCACCGCCTCGACGGCCCGGAACTGGTCGTCGACCAGCACGTTCACCAGTTCGACGGTCGGGTATTGATCGAGGGACGCGTGTTGGGCGGCAGGTGTTTCGGTATTCAGCATCGCAGTGCAATCAATCCGTGATGGTGCGTGACGACGTTATCGATGTGGCCAGTGTAATGGCAAGGCGCGCTAGGCTGTCATGAAAGGATCGGTCGCGCTCATGCCAAAAAGTTATGCGGAGCGGCTGTCATGACAGGGCGCGCCGAGGCCGTGTTCCCGCCTGCATGATACCTACCGCCGCGACAGCAAGCCGCGCGTACGTCAAACATGAACGCCGGTTATGCCCGCCGTCGCTACATTCATTGGCCGCGCCGGCGGCTGGCCCCTTAAGCTTGCGGCTCATCTCAATGATCAATCGTGTGGCCTGATGCAACAAATCATCGTGATCGGCGCCGGTGTCGTCGGCCTGACCTCGGCCTGGTGGCTGCTCGAGGCAGGCTACCGGGTCACGCTGCTCGAACGCGCGGCGCAGGTGGGCAGCGGCACCAGCTACGCCAATGGCGGCCAGCTGAGCTACCGCTACGTGTCGCCGCTGGCCGATGCCGGCGTGCCGCTGAAGGCCCTGCGCTGGCTGTTCCAGGAACACGGTCCGCTGCGCCTGCGCCTGCAGGCCGATCCGCACCAGTGGCGCTGGCTGGCCGCGTTCCTCGCCAATTGCCGGGCCGACGCCAACCGCAGGACCACTTCCCGGCTGCTGCAGCTGGGCGAGCTGTCGCGGCGCGGCATGGCGCAGCTGGCGCAGGTCGTGCCGCCGGCCGAATTCGGGTGGCGCGACGCCGGCAAGCTGGTGGTGTACCGCAGCCGCGAGATGTTCGAGGCGGCCACCGCCAAGTCCGTCGCGGCGGCATCTCCAGCGGCGGCGGACGGCGCCGCCACGGGCCAGGTCTGGAGCGCAGCCGAGTGCGTGGCGCACGAACCGGCGCTGGCGGCAATGGAAGACCGGCTGGCCGGCGGCATCTACAACAGTGGCGAAGCGGTGGCCGACTGCTACGCCTTTTGCGTGGCGCTGGCCGCGCGCGTACGGGCCCATCCGCGCTTTGGGGGATTTATCCAGGGCCAGGCGGCGCGCCTCGTCACCGAACGCGGCCGCGTGACGGGCCTGGACACCAGCGCGGGCCGGCTGGCGGCCGACGCCTACGTGCTGGCGGCCGGCATGCAGAGCCGCACGCTGGCGCTGACGGCCGGCATCGCGCTGCCGCTGTACCCGCTCAAGGGCTACAGCCTGAGCGCGCCGATCCGCCGCGACGATGTCGCGCCCCGGATCAGCGTCACCGATTTCGAGCGCAAGGTGCTGTACGCGCGCATCGGCGACCAGCTGCGGGTGGCGGCGATGGTCGACATGGTCGGCGAAGACCTGCGCCTGGACGCCCGGCGCCTGGCGGCGCTGACGCGCCAGGTGCGCGAGACCATGCCGCGCGCAGCCGACTACGCCAGCATCACGCCCTGGGCCGGGCTGCGGCCGGCGACACCCAACTCGGCGCCGATCGTCGGACCGACGCCGTATGCGAACCTGTGGCTGAACGTGGGGCACGGCCCGCTGGGCTTTACCTTTGCCTGCGGCACAGCCAGCCTGCTGACCGACCTGATGCGCGGGCACGAACCACCGTTCCCACTGGACGGATTGACGCTCGGTTAATTCGGGGTCAGAGCAGATTGAGCGGCAGACGATTCACGCGTTGACGCTTGCTTGCGCATCGATGGCGAGGAAACGCTGTGGTAGGGGGCTTTTGGCAGTGAGCATTCTGCTCTGACCCCGAATTTTTGCAAAATAGTTGGCGACTGTTTTATTTATGTTCGGCAATCTTTAGCCGAAGTTGCACCAACGCCACGCAAGATGGCGCCATCTTCCCGATTCTGAAAATCGCTTATGCCTGACTCAGGCACAAGAAATGGCGGATAATTGCCGCCATGTCCACCCGCGCTCCCACCCCATCCTGCCCTTGCGGCAGCGGCTCGCCGATCCTGCGCTGCTGCGGCCCCTATATTGCCGGCGCCGAACTGCCGCCGACGGCCGAAGCCCTGATGCGTTCCCGCTACACCGCCTACACGATGCAGCAGGAAGACTACCTGCGCGCCACCTGGCATCCGAGCACCCGGCCGCCTGAGCCGATCATCGACAAAAATGAAAAGATTCAATGGCTCGGACTTGAGATAAAATCTGCTTTACGTTTACGTCAACGTAAAGCAGACCTGCCGGACAATCCAGACCAGGACACCGTCGAATTCGTCGCCCGTTTCAAGTCAGCGGGGAGCGGCCGCGCCCAGCGCCTGCACGAAATCAGCAGCTTCGTGCGCGAGCCGGACCCTGAACTCAAGGGCAAGATGCGTTGGTTCTACCTGGACGGCAGTTTCCCCGAATAAAAACGCAGGAGACGCAATGCCCCAGATCGACAGTCAACTCAACCCGCGCGGCGAGGATTTCAAAGCCAACGCCGCCGCCATGCACGCCGTGGTCGACGACTTGCGCGCCCGGGTCGCGGCCATCGCCCAGGGCGGCGGCGAGGCGGCCAGTGCCAAACACGTCGCGCGCGGCAAGCTGCTGCCGCGCGACCGGGTACAGATGCTGCTCGATCCGGGCACGCCCTTCCTCGAGTTTTCCCAGCTGGCGGCGTATGCCATGTACGACGACGCCGCGCCCAGCGCCGGCATCATCACCGGCATCGGCAGGGTCAGCGGGCAGGAATGCGTCATCGTCTGCAACGACGCCACCGTCAAGGGCGGTACCTATTACCCGATGACGGTCAAAAAGCACCTGCGCGCCCAGGAAATCGCCGAGCAGAACAATTTACCGTGCATCTACCTGGTCGACTCGGGCGGCGCCAACCTGCCGAACCAGGACGAGGTCTTCCCCGACCGCGACCACTTCGGCCGCATCTTCTATAACCAGGCCAACCTGTCGGCCAAGGGCATCCCGCAGATCGCGGTGGTGATGGGGTCCTGCACCGCCGGCGGCGCCTACGTGCCGGCGATGAGCGACGAATCGATCATCGTCAAGGAACAGGGCACGATCTTCCTGGGCGGCCCGCCGCTGGTCAAGGCGGCCACCGGCGAAGTGGTCACCGCCGAAGACCTGGGCGGCGGTGACGTGCATACCCGCTTGTCCGGCGTGGCCGACCACCTGGCGCAGAACGACACCCACGCGCTGTCGCTGGCGCGCACCATCGTGTCGAACCTGAACCGCGTGAAGCCGCCGCAGGGCGCGCTGCGCGAGGCGCAAGAACCGAAGTACGCGGCCGAAGAACTCTACGGCGTGATCCCGGTCGATACCCGCAAGCCCTTCGACGTGCGCGAGGTCATCGCCCGCATCGTCGACGGCAGCGAATTCGACGAGTTCAAGGCCAGATACGGCACCACGCTGGTATGCGGCTTCGCCCATATCTTCGGCATGAAGATCGGCATCATCGCCAACAACGGCATTTTGTTCTCGGAATCGGCGCTGAAGGGCAGCCACTTCATCGAGCTGTGCTGCCAGCGCAAGATCCCGCTGGTGTTCCTGCAAAATATCACCGGCTTCATGGTCGGTCGCAAGTACGAAAACGAAGGCATCGCCCGCAACGGCGCCAAGATGGTGACGGCCGTCGCGACGGCGGCGGTGCCGAAGTTCACCGTGATCATCGGCGGCTCCTTCGGCGCCGGCAACTACGGCATGTGCGGCCGCGCCTTCTCGCCGCGCTTCCTGTGGATGTGGCCGAACGCGCGCATCTCGGTGATGGGCGGCGACCAGGCGGCCTCGGTGCTGGCGACCGTGAAACGCGACGGCATCGAAGCCAAGGGCGGCCAGTGGTCCGGGGACGAGGAAGCCGCCTTCAAGCAGCCGATCAAGGACCAGTACGAACACCAGGGCCACCCCTACTACGCCAGCGCGCGCCTGTGGGACGATGGCGTGATCGATCCGGCCGACACGCGCATGGTGCTGGGCCTGGGCCTGTCCGCCGCGCTGAACGCGCCGATCGACGACACGAAGTTCGGCGTGTTCCGGATGTAACGAGAGGAGAACGACATGGACACCTATGAAACCCTCGAGACTGCCGTCGCCGGCAAGGTCGCGACCATCACCCTGAACCGCCCGCAGCTGCGCAACGCCTTCAACGAAACCGCGATCGCCGACCTGACCATGGCCTTCGACGAAGCCAGCCAGGACAAGGACGTGCGCGCCATCGTATTGGCCGCGCACGGCCCGGCCTTTTGCGCCGGCGCCGACCTGCACTGGATGAAGAAGATGGCCGGCTACTCCGCGGCCGAGAACGAAGCCGACGCGCTGCGCCTGGCCGACATGCTGCGCACCATCTACTACAGCCCGAAGCCGGTGGTGGCCAGGGTGCAGGGCGACTGCTACGCCGGCGGCATGGGCCTGGTGGCGGCCTGCGACATCGTGGTGGTGGCCGAAGGCGTCAACTTCTGCCTGTCGGAAGTCAAGCTGGGCCTGATCCCGGCGACGATTTCTCCCTACGTGATCAAGGCGATGGGCGACCAGGCGGCGCGCCGCTACTTCCTCAGCGCCGAGCGTTTCGACGCGCGCGAAGCGCACCGCCTCGGCCTGGCGCACGAGGTGGTGCCGGCCGACCAGCTGGACGCCAAGGTCGCCGAAATCGTCAAGGCCCTGGCCGGCAACAGCCCGAACGCCGTGCGCTAAGCGAAAGCGCTGGTGCGCGACATCGCCGGCCTGCCGATCGACGACGTGCTGCTGGCCGACACCGCCGGCCGCATCGCCGCCATCCGCGCTTCCGATGAGGGACGCGAAGGCGTCGCGGCCTTCCTCGAAAAACGCAAGCCGTCATGGCTAGCGTAAGGTGGGCGCGGCCGGCATCACGCAAGCGTCACACGTGGGCACTGGGTGCCCACCCTGCAATTTTGATTAGCATAATTAGTTTATATAGTTTTTAGGAATCATCTTGAATCAGACCACGTCCTCCGACTGGATCGCCCGCAGCCTGCGCAGCGTCTGGCATCCATGCACGCAAATGCAGCACCACGAAGAGGTGCCGCTGATCGCCGTCCATCACGGCAAGGGACCGTGGCTAGTCGACCACGAGGGCAAGCGCTACCTGGACGGCATCAGCTCGTGGTGGGTCAACCTGTTCGGCCACGCCAACCCGCGCATCAACGCGGCCTTGAAAGACCAGCTGGACACGCTGGAACACGCGATGCTGGCCGGCTTTACCCACGAGCCGGTGGTCGAATTGTCGGAGCGGCTGGCCGCCCTCACCGGGCACGCGCTCGGCCACGCCTTCTATGCATCCGACGGTGCATCGGCGGTCGAGATCGCGCTCAAGATGAGTTTCCATTACTGGCGCAACGCCGGCTACGCCAAGAAGCAGGAATTCGTCTGCCTGCAGGGGTCCTACCACGGCGAGACCATCGGCGCGCTGGCCGTGACCGACGTCGCCCTGTTCAAGGATGCCTACGGCCCGCTGCTGCGCGCGGCGCGCACGGTGGCCTCGCCGGATGCGAGGAATGCGGTCGATGGCGAGTCGGCCCAGGACGTGGCGCTGCGCGCGGTCAAGGATGTCGAAGCGCTGTTCGCCGAACAAGCCGACACCATCGCCGCCATCATCGTCGAGCCGCTGGTGCAGTGCGCCACCGGCATGGCGATGCACGATCCGCTCTACCTGCAGCGCCTGCGCGAGCTGTGCGACCGCTACCACGTGCACCTGATCGCCGACGAGATCGCGGTCGGCTGCGGCCGCACCGGCACGTTCTTCGCCTGCGAACAGGCCGCCATCTGGCCCGACTTTTTATGCCTGTCGAAGGGGATCAGCGGCGGCTACCTGCCGCTGTCGCTGGTGCTCAGCACGGACAAGATCTACGAAGCCTTTTATAGCCAAGACATCACGCGCGGCTTCCTGCATTCGCACTCCTACACCGGCAACGCGCTGGCCTGCCGCGCGGCGCTGGCCACGCTGCAGATCTTCCAGGAAGACGACGTATTGGCCAAAAACCGCGACACCGCGACCCGCCTGATGCTGGAACTGGCACCGCTGCTCGACCACGAGCGCGTCACCAACTTCCGCCAGCGCGGCATGATCCTGGCCTTCGACGCGGTCGAGCCGGACAGCGCGCGCGCATCGACCTTCTCGCGCCGCTTCTTCACCAGCGCGGTCGACAACGAACTGCTGCTGCGCCCGATCGGCCGCACCGTCTACCTGATGCCGCCGTATGTGCTGAACGAGGAAGAGATCGTCGGCCTGGCCGCGCGCACGCGCAAGGTGTTCGAATCGGTGATCGCGGGCTGACGGCATGGACTTGATCGCACACGTGCAAACCAGGCTGGATGCGCTGGCCGCGCAAAGCCTGATCCGACAACGGCGCACCGCCGACACCCGGTGCGCGCCGCGCCAGAGCGTCGACGGCCGCCCGATGCTGGCTTTTTGCAGCAACGACTACCTGGGCCTGGCCGCGCATCCGCAGGTGGTGGCGGCGCTGCGCGAAGGGGCCGCGCTGTACGGCGCCGGCAGCGGCGCTTCGCACCTGGTGTCCGGACACAGCCGCGCGCACGCGCTGCTGGAGGAGCGCCTGGCCGCCTTCGAGGCGCCGCACCTGGTGGAAGCCGGCGCGCTGTACTTCTGCACTGGCTACATGGCCAACCTGGCCACCCTCACCGCGCTCGGTCTCGATGCCGATGCGATGATCTTTTCGGAGGCGCTGAACCACGCCTCGCTGATCGACGGCGCGCGCCTGGCCCGGGCCGGCGTGACGGTCTATCCGCACGGCGACGTCGCCGCGCTCGAAGCAAAGCTGATCGCAAGCACGGCGCCGACCAAGATCGTCGTCACCGACAGCGTATTCAGCATGGACGGCGACCTGGCCCCGCTGCCGGCGCTGCTGGCCCTGTGCGAACGCCACGGCGCCTGGCTGGTGGTCGACGATGCCCACGGCTTCGGCGTACTGGGACACAACGGACGCGGTGCGCTCGAGCATTTCGACCTGCGTTCGCCCAACCTGGTCTATGTCGGTACGCTGGGCAAGGCGGCCGGCGTCGGCGGTGCCTTCGTGGCGGCGCACCGGTCGGTGATCGAACTGCTGGTGCAGCGCGCCCGCCCTTATATCTACACGACGGCGGCGCCGCCGGCGCTGGCCCATGCGCTGCTGGCCAGCCTGGACATCATCGAAGGCGCCGAGGGCCGCGAACGGCGCGCGCATTTGAGCAGCCTGATCGCCCAGTTGGACGGCGCATTGCGCCTGGCGCGTTGGCAGCGCCCGCCTTCACCCACCGCGATCCAGCCGATCGTCATCGGCGCCAACGACGACGCCCTGCGCGTGGCCGCGCGCCTGCACGAGCAGGGCCTGTGGGTGCCGGCGATCCGTCCGCCGACCGTGGCGCCGGGCACGGCGCGCCTGCGCGTGACCTTGTCCGCGGCGCATACCCGTCAAGATGTCGCGCAGCTTGCCACTGCCCTCAATAACCTGGAGCTGGAACTGGAAAGGACATCCGCATGATGCTCAACGACCCCGAACAAGCGGGTGCACCCGCGCAGGAAACCGGCCTCGCCGAACCGGCCGTCACCACCTCCGCTGCGGTGCCCGCCGCCGTGCCGGCCGCGCTGGCGGCGGAAGGCGTGCCGACCCGCTTCGCCTGCTTCGTCACCGGCACCGACACCGAGATCGGCAAGACGCTCGTTTCAAGCGCCATCCTGCATAAACTGGTGCAGACAGGCGTGCGCGCCTGCGGCATGAAGCCGATCGCCGCCGGTGCCGAGGAACGCGACGGCGAGCTGCACAACGAGGACGCCGCCATGCTGCGCGCCGCCGGCAACGTCAACCTGCCGCAGCGCATCACCACGCCTTTCATGTTGCGCGAGCCGTGCGCACCGCACATCGCGGCCGCGCTGGAAGGCGTGACCATCGAGCCGGTGACGATCCTGACCGCCTATGCCGAGATCCTGGGCACGTCCGACGCCACTGTGGTCGAGGGCGTGGGCGGCTTCTGCGTACCGTTTTCCGACGATTTCGACAGCGCCGGCCTGGCGGTGCAGCTGAACCTGCCGGTCATCATGGTGGTCGGCATGCGCCTGGGCTGCATCAGCCACGCCCTGCTCACCGCCGAAGCGATCATCGCGCGCGGCCTGGTACTGGCCGGCTGGGTCGCCAACCTGGTCGACCCCGACATGCGCTTCGTCGACGAGAACATCAGCGCGCTGGAACAACGCCTGCCGGCACCCCTGCTGGGACGCGTGCCGCGCCTGGACAAGCCCTCGGCTGCGCAAGCAGCCGCATTCATCGAACTCGCGGGCCTGCCGGGATGGCCGGCCACGCGTGCCTGAACAAGCAACGCCAAAACAAGGAACTTTTATGTCGCAAGTCATCAACCTCCATCCGCCGGTCGCACCGGTCAACCTGCCCAAGGACGCCACCTGGCCGCTGCCCGACGTGCTGGCCCTGTTCGACCTGCCGATGCCGGAACTGATGTTCCGCGCCAGCCAAGCGCACCGCGCCAACTTCCCCGACGGCGACGTCGAACTGGCCACGCTGTTGTCGATCAAGACCGGCGGCTGCGAAGAAGACTGCGGCTACTGCCCGCAGGCGGCGCGCTACGACACCGGCGTCGAAGCGAAAAAAATCCTCGACCTCGACGTCGTGCTGGCTGCCGCCAGCGAAGCCAAGGCCAAGGGCGCGACCCGCTTCTGCATGGGCGCCGCCTGGCGCAGCCCGAAAGAGCGCGACATGGAAAAGGTCGAAGCGATGGTGCGCGGCGTGAAAGCGCTGGGCATGGAAACATGCGCCACGCTGGGCATGCTGGAAGAGGGCCAGGCCGAGCAGCTGAAGCAGGCCGGCCTCGATTACTACAACCACAACATCGACACCGCCCCCGACTTCTACGGCGACGTCATCTCGACCCGCGACTACCACGACCGCCTGGATACCCTTGGCCGCGTGCGCGACGCCGGCTTGAAAGTCTGCTGCGGTGGCATCGTCGGCATGGGCGAGACCCGCGCCCAGCGCGCCGGCCTGATCGCCCAGCTGGCCAACATGAACCCGTATCCGGAATCGGTGCCGGTCAACCACCTGGTGCAGGTCGAGGGCACCCCGCTGCACGGCCTGCCGCCGCTGGACCCGATCGAATTCGTGCGCACCATCGCCGTGGCCCGCATCACCATGCCGAAGGCGCGCGTACGCCTGTCGGCCGGGCGCCGCCAGCTGGGCGAAGCGGTACAGGCGATGTGCTTCATGGCCGGCGCCAACTCGATCTTCTATGGCGACAAGCTGCTGACCACCGAGAATCCGGAAGCGGACGAGGACCGCGCGCTGCTGGAGAAGCTGGGCCTCAAGACGCGTTCGGCGACGCTGGAGTCGGCGCCGAAGGAGCGTTGCGGCTGCTGACCTAACCCACCGTCATTCCCGCGAAAGCGGGAATCCATGCCGAGCTCTCGAAGCCCGTTCGTCTGAAGCACTGAAGTGCATCCGATAGACCGGATCCTGTTGTTCAGTATGGGTTCCCGCTTTCGCGGGAACGACGTCACCAAATATAAATAAATAAACGAGACACCACATGTTCACCAAGATCCTGATCGCCAACCGTGGCGAAATCGCCTGCCGGGTCGCGGCCACCGCGCGCCGGCTGGGCATCCGTACCGTTGCCGTCTATTCGGAAGCCGATGCCGGCGCCAAGCACGTGGCCGTGTGCGACGAAGCCGTCCTGATCGGCCCCGCCGCCGCCAAGGACAGCTACCTGCGCGGCGACAGGATCATCGAAGTGGCCAGGGCCCATGGCGCGCAGGCGATCCACCCGGGCTACGGCTTCCTGTCGGAGAACGCCGAATTCGCGGAAGCCTGCGCCGCCGCCGGCCTGGTGTTCATCGGCCCGCCGGGCAGCTCGATGCGGGCGATGGGTTCCAAATCCGCCGCCAAGCAACTGATGGAAGGGGCCAAGGTGCCGCTGGTGCCGGGCTACCACGGCGACGACCAGGACCCGGCCCTGCTGCAGCGCGAGGCCGACCGCATCGGCTATCCGGTGCTGCTGAAGGCCAGCGCCGGCGGCGGCGGCAAGGGCATGCGTGTGGTGGAACGTTCCGACGATTTCCAAGCGGCGCTGGCCTCGTGCAAGCGCGAAGCGATCAGTTCCTTCGGCGACGACAAGGTACTGGTCGAAAAATACCTGCAGCGCCCGCGCCATATTGAGATCCAGGTGTTCGCCGACACCCACGGCAACTGCGTCTACCTGCACGAGCGCGACTGCTCGGTGCAGCGCCGCCACCAGAAGGTGCTGGAAGAAGCGCCGGCCCCCGGCATGCCGCCCGAGCGCCGGGCCGCGATGGGCGAGGCCGCGGTGGCGGCCGCGCGCGCGGTCGGCTACGTCGGCGCCGGCACCGTCGAATTCATCGCCAACCAGGACGGTTCGTTCTATTTCATGGAGATGAACACGCGCCTGCAGGTCGAGCATCCGGTGACCGAAATGATCACCGGCACCGACCTGGTCGAATGGCAGCTGCGCGTGGCTGCCGGCCAGCCGCTGCCGAGGCAGCAGCACGAACTGGCGCTCCACGGCCATGCGATCGAGGCGCGCGTGTATGCCGAGAATCCCGAGAAGGGCTTTTTGCCGTCGATCGGCACCCTGCGCTACATGGCCACGCCGGCGCACGTCGCCTTCGAGCTGGGCGGCACGGCGGGGCTGCCTGCCGCCGTGCGCATCGATTCGGGCGTGCGCGAAGGCGATGCGATTTCTCCGTTCTACGACCCGATGATCGCCAAGCTGATCGTCTGGGGCGCCGACCGCGCGCAGGCGCTGGCGCGCATGGCGCAGGCACTGAGCGAATTCCACATCGTCGGCCTGGCCACCAACATCGCCTTCCTGAAACGCCTGGTCGAGGGCCAGGCATTTGCCAGCGCCGACCTCGATACCGGTTTGATCGAACGCAACGCTGCGACGCTGTTCCCGGCCGCCGGTCCGGCCCCGGTCGGCGTGCTGGCACTGGCGGCGGCCGCCCTGCTTACGGATGAGCAAGGGCGAACCGTGAGCGGCCAGCCGGCCGATCCGTGGACGGATACGCACGGCTGGCGCATGAACGGCACCTATCGCCGTCAATTGTCGTTCACGGACGAGTATGCGGC
>JAKOOD010000261.1 GCA_022701635.1 Burkholderiaceae bacterium
ATGTTACACACGATGCTGGACGCATGGTCGTCCTTTGCCCTCTCCCCATTCGCCCCGTCCCGCCCGCGTGACGGCGGCACATTCACCGCCGAGCGTTACCACGGTCACGGACGATCCTTGCGTTACAAGCTGTTCGTGCCGAGCGGGCATGGTGGCGGCCCGCTGCCGCTGCTCGTCATGCTCCACGGCGGCGGCCAGGACGCCGACGATTTCGCCCTCGGCACCGGCATGAACGAGCTCGCGCAGGAAGCCGGCTGCATGGTCGCCTACCCCGAACAATCGGCGGACGCCAACTGGAGCCGCTGCTGGAACTGGTTCGACGACGCCCACCACCGCCGCGGCCAGGGCGAACCCGCGCTCATCGCCGGCGTCGTGCGCAAGGTCATGGCCGAGCACGCGATCGACCGGACGCGCGTGTACGTCGCCGGCCTGTCCGCTGGCGGCGCGATGGCGGTCATCCTTGGCCGGACCTATCCCGATTTGTTCGCCGCCGTCGGCTGCCATTCCGGTCTGGCGCACGGCAGCGCCACCGACCAATACGGCGCGATGCTGGCCATGCGCGACGGACCCGCCGCCCCGGCGCCGCGACACCGCGATACGCCGGCCGGGGTGCCGACGATCGTGTTCCACGGTGACCAGGACGGCACCGTGCATCCGAATAACAGCGCCGGCGTGATTCAGCAGACTCTCGACGCCTACATGGCGCAAACTGCGCGCGGACGGCGCGCGCTGTCGCTGTCGCAGGAGCGTGGGGAAGCGGCCGGCCGCGGGTACACCCGGCACGTCCACCAGGGCCCCGCGGGTCACATCCTGGCCGAACACTGGGCGGTCGACGGTGTCGGCCACGCCTGGTGCGGCGGCAACCGGCGCGGCAGCTATACCGATGCAGGCGGCCCGGATGCCAGTCGTGAGATGCTGCGTTTCTTCCTGCGCCACCAGTGCGCGGGATCGCACGCTCGCTCCGACGCGGCCGAACCCTCGGTTGCCGTGCAGCCGGGTTAAGGGAAGGCGGACGGCGGCTTCGATCACGGCCGCCATTCGTTGGTGGCTGGTGTTTTAGTTAGTATCCATCCTTGTCGGTTAGTTGCAGTATTTATGGAAGGGTGAATTCCCTGTCCGCGTCCGCGATCAGGCGCCATCACCCGCGTCAGGGCGGGTTCGCGCCGCCGCCGGCCCAGGCCTGGACGCGGGCCTGTGAAAAAAATCGCATAAGGATGTGCACATTCGGTCGTTCATTTTTGTGAGGGACGCGGTTAAGGTGGGTTTTCCTCCATCCACCAGGACCGTCATGACCGAAGCCCTCACGCCCAGCCGCGCCGCGGCTCCCTGTCGCAGCGCAGCCGACCTTCCCGCGCCGCCGGCGCTTCCCATCTACCTGGACTACGCGGCCACGACCCCGGTCGATCCGCGCGTCGCCCAGAAGATGCTGGTCTACATGACTGAAAAATTCGGCAACCCGGCCAGCACCTCCCACGCCTTCGGCCAGGATGCCGCCTTCGCTGTCGAACGCGCCCGTACCCAGGTCGCGGCCTTGATCGGCGCACGCGCCGGCGACATCGTCTGGACTTCCGGCGCGACCGAATCCAACAATCTCGCCATCAAGGGTGCGGCACACGCCAACCGCGCCAAAGGCCGCCACCTGGTCACGGTAGCGACCGAGCACAAGGCGGTGCTCGACACCATGCGCCGGCTGGAGGGCGAAGGCTACGAAGTCACCTACCTGCAGCCGCAGGCCAACGGCCTGGTCGACCCGGCCGCCTTCGAGGCGGCGCTGCGGCCGGATACCATCCTGGCCTCGGTCATGCTGGTCAACAACGAGATCGGCGTCATCCAGCCGGTGGCGGCACTCGGGCGCATTTGCCGCGCGCGCGGCATCCTGCTGCACGCCGACGCGGCGCAGGCGGCCGGCAAGATGCCGGTCGACGTCGAGCAGCTGCAGGTCGACCTGCTGTCGATGAGCGCCCACAAGCTGTACGGCCCCAAGGGCATCGGCGCGCTGTATGTGCGCAATGATCCGCAGGTCCGGCTGGAGGCGCAGATGGACGGCGGTGGGCACGAAAAGGGCCTGCGCTCCGGCACGCTGCCGAGCCACCAGATCGTCGGCATGGGCGAGGCCTGCGAACTCGCGCGCCTCGAACTGGCTGGCGAAACGACGCGCATCGCCGCCTTGCAGGAACGCCTGCGCAGCGGCCTGGCGGCCCTGCCCGGCGTGCGCTTCAACGGCGACATGGCGCAGCGCATTCCCCATAACGTCAACGTCAGCTTCACCGGCGCCGGCGCCGGCGCGCTCGCGGACAAGCTGCCCGGCATCGCCGTGTCCGCCGGCTCCGCCTGCAATTCGGCCAGCGCCGCGCCCTCGTACGTGCTGCGCGCGATCGGCCTGAGCGATGCGCAGGCGCGCAATGCGATGCGTATTTCGCTGGGCCGCTATACCGGCGCCGCCGACGTCGATTACCTGCTGCGGCAATTGCGGCTGGCGCTGCGCTAGGATAAGCGAGACCGCTTCGCGCACCGCTGGCGGTACTTGTCTTCGTGGCACGCTCAGTCACTCACCCTGCGCCACTTCGATCAACTGTTGCCGCAACCGGCGATGCGCCCGCCCCTTGGTCTGGTAGTCATGCCACTGCATGCTGACACGCAGCATCGGCACGTCCAGCGGTGCATCCAGCATACCTAGCGGCGGGGGCTATACGCTGTCACGGGCCGGACGTGTCCGCAGGGACGCGATTCAACTAGTACCCGCGACCATGACCGCCATCGACATGAAATTGTCCCTGTTGTCCCAGCCATTTCAGACAATTGGCGAGAATGCGGCGACAGGAAACGTCCCTGATCAAGGAGCATCTCCCGGTTTATAACCCAAGCTTTCAGCGCTCACGATGGTTGGGGAAGTTGGCAGCGCTAACGACAGGTTAATGAGAGAAACCAAGGATCGGAAGGCGACCGCAGTGCAATTTCCAGTATCCGTTTTCTCTGCACAAACGCGAGCCTGAACAGCCCGGATACAAGTGATTGCATTAGGATTAGATAGACAGTTAAGCCGGTTCTTCGCGGGAGAATT
>JAKOOD010000292.1 GCA_022701635.1 Burkholderiaceae bacterium
AGCTGTAGTGACATCAATAGCCCGGGGGACATATGACAGGCGCAGAACTGGACGAACTGTTGCATCGGGAAACGGCGGCGAGCTGGGGAGAGGCCCTGTTCGGCGTCGGCCGGCGTTACGGGTTCGAGAAAGTGCTGTTCGGTATGTCGGGTTCGCGCCATGCGCGCCTGGACAATGCCTTTATACAAAGTAATTATCCAAGCGCCTGGCGCGAGCGCTACGATGCCGAGCGCTACGCCTATGTCGATCCGACCGTCACCCATTGCCTGACCAGCACGCTGCCGATCGTGTGGCGGCAAGACCTGTTCCGTAGCCAGACCCAGCGCACGCTGTACGAGGAAAGCTGCAGCCATGGCCTGCGTGCCGGCGTCAGTTTTCCGATCCATGGACCGAACGGCGAATTCGGGATGCTGACGTTTGCCACCGGCGCGGCGGCGGATGGGGCGTTTACGCGTCAGGCCAACGCCAGCCTGTCCGACCTGGCACTGGTGCGTGACTATGCGTTTGCAACCGGGGTGCGGTTTTCCCCGCAGACGGGGCAGGAAGTAGCGCCGCGCCTGACCCCGCGTGAGCTCGAAGTGCTCAATTGGGTCATGGTGGGCAAATCATCGTGGGAAATTTCAAAGATAACCGGCTGCTCGGAGGCGACGGTGAATTTCCACATGGGTAACATCAGGCAGAAATTCAACGTCAACACGCGGCAACAGGCGGTGGTGAGGGCGATCTCCCTCGGCTTGATTACCCCAGAAGATCACCATCGTTGAGCTTGCCGTTGACGTAGAGTTTCAACAGCAGGGCCACCGGTGCCGGGATCGCCAACCCGGTTTCGAAACGGCTGCCGCTCGATTGCGTGACCCCGAAGCGGCCCCAGAACTTCTCCTGGCTTTCGCGCTTGCTGACCCGGTACTTTTTCAGGTCATGCATGGAGAGCGCCGCTGGCGCCAGTGATTTTATGCCTACGCCGGTAAACGGTTCTCGCAGGCTTGCTTCGGTAACGAAATCATTAGCCATCGCCGCTCCTCCAAGGAAAGATGTGTGAGAAACAAGTATTCCATGCATTATTCATTTCGAGTCCTAGCAATACTGCTAGTTCCCGGAGGCATGTAAATGCGGCGAATTTTGTAACCAAGTTTATCGTTTGATCTGCATCAATAAGAACGTATAAGTTAGTGCCCACATTGTTGCGGTTTGCTCATTGTTGGCTGCACCCGCATGGCCACCTTCCGTGTTTTCCCAGTACAAAAGGTCATGGCCTTGTTCGCGCATGCGCGCTGCCATTTTGCGTGCATGGCCAGGATGGACGCGGTCGTCGCGGGTGGACGTGGTGAAAAAGACGCGTGGATATTGTTTTTCGGCAGATACGTTGTGGTAAGGCGAATAGTGGCGGATGACCTCCCACTCGGCCGGATCGTCGGGATCACCATACTCGCCCATCCAGGATGCGCCGGCCAGTAACTGGTGGTATCTGCGCATGTCCAGCAGCGGGACCTGGCATACCACGCCGTTGAACAGGTCCGGACGCTGGGTCAGCACGGCGCCGACCAGCAGGCCGCCATTGCTGCCGCCCATGATGCCCAGGTGCTGCGGGCTGGTGATATTGCGCCGGATCAGATCCTGCGCCACCGCGATGAAGTCGTCGAAGGCATTCTGGCGCTTCTCCTTGAGTGCGCCCTGGTGCCAGCGCGGCCCGAACTCGCCGCCGCCGCGGATGTTGGCCAATACGTACACGCCGCCCTGTTCCAGCCAGGCAGCACCCGTGATGCCGCTGTAAAAAGGCGTCAGCGACACTTCGAAGCCGCCGTAGCCGTACAACAGCGTCGGGTTGTTGCCATCGTGCTGGGCATCCTTGCCGATCACGACGAAGTAGGGAACCATGGTGCCGTCCTTCGACTTGGCCGCGAACTGCTTGACCGTGAACGGGCTGGCGTCGAAGAAGGCCGGCATCGCCTTCAGCGGCTGGCGCGCGTTGCTGACGCTTTCGCTGCCGGCTTCGCACAGGTACAGGGTGCTCGGCGTCAGGAAGTCGGTAACGGTCAGGAAGTACTGGTCGGAGTCGAATTCGTCGACGCTGGAAACGCCGAGCGCACCCATGCCGGGGGTGGCGATATCGCGCGTGCGCCAGTATTGGCCGCTGCGGGTCAGCTCGACGATGCGGTTCTTGACCTTGTCGAGGATGGTCAGGAGGATCGTGCTGCGGGTGGCGGACACGCCGTCCAGCGACATGGTCGGGCTGGGCGTGAACAGCGCGTCGAAGGCCTGTTCGCCGGCCATGAAGCGCTCGAAGTCCATGGCCAGCAGGCTGCCCTGCGGCCAGGTGGTGGCGCCGGTGGTCCAGTCCGAGCGCAGTTCGACCACCACCTGGTCGCGCACCGTGAAGGCATTCGCATCGTCGGGTTTCGGCAGCTTGACCAGCTGGCCGCCGCGGCGCAGGAACATCTCGCTGCTGTAGAAGCCGATCTGGCGCTGCACGAAGTCATGCTCGTAGCCGGGCGTCGGATCGTGCCAGGCCGAGGCCGACAAATCGTCGGGTTCGGCTTCATACACGGTCGCGGCGGCCTCGAGCGGGGTGCCGCGCTTCCATTCCTTGACGATGCGCGGGTAGCCCGAACTGGTCATCGAACCTTCGCCGAAGTCGGTGGCGACGAACAGGGTGTCGATGTCGATCCAGGCGGTGCTGCTCTTGGCTTCCGGCAGGGCGAAGCCGCCGGCCACGAACTGCCGGCTGGCCATGTCGAATTCGCGCACCACGTGGGCATCGCCGCCGCCGCGCGACAGCGAGAGCAGCGCGCGCATGCCGTCGGGCTTGAGCGTCGAGACGCCGGCCCAGACCCAGTTCTCGTCTTCGTCGCGCGCCAGCTGGTCGAGGTCGAGCACGGTTTCCCATTGCGTTTCCGGCTCGCGGTAGCTGTCCAGCGTGGTGCGGCGCCAGATGCCGCGCGGGTGCTCGGCGTCGCGCCAGAAGTTGTAGAACAGGCCGTTGTGGCGGCCGACGTAGGGAATCCGCTCCTTCGAATCGAGGATGGTCTTCAGGCGCGTACGTAGCGCGGTGTAGCCGGGGCTGGCCGTGAGTTCCTGTTCGCTCTCGGCGTTGCGTTCGCGTACCCAGGCGAGGGCTTCGTCGGAGGCGACTTCCTCCAGCCACAGGTTGGGGTCGTCGTGGTCCTGGCCCGGCAGCTGGCCTTGCGCGGCTTGGTCTTGCATGATGAATCCTGTTCTCGATAATGTCTTGATGACGCCATCTTAACAACAACCAGCTAGTTGCCGCACTGTACTGCAATATGGATGGCAGCGTTGCCCTTTCCGCCCGGCCGGGTACCCTACCGCCGCCTTGTCATAAGTAGTATCCTTCGGTCGTCCACTCCACGCTCATCACCATGCCTTCCGCGATCACCCCCGGCCTCCTCATCCTGCACGGCAACCAGATGGAATTGCTGCGCGCCGCCGTCTTCGACTGGCTGCGCAACCACCCGCTGGGACCGCTGGAAGAGGAGATCGTGCTGGTGCAGTCGAACGGCGTCGCCGAATGGCTGAAGATCGCGCTGGCCGAGGACATGGGCGTGTGCGCCGCCACCCGCGTGGCGCTGCCGGCGCGCTTCCTGTGGCAGTCCTACCGCGGCATGCTGGGGCCGGAGCGGGTGCCGAGCCGCTCGCCCTTCGACAAGGATGCGCTCACCTGGCGCCTGATGCGCCTGCTGCCCGAGCTGCTGCAAAAGGAAACATTCGAACCGCTGCGCCACTTCCTGCAGGACGGCGACCCGGAGCGCCGCCTGCAGCTGGCCGAGCGCCTGGCCGACCTGTACGACCAGTACCAGGTGTACCGTGCCGACTGGCTGAGCGACTGGGCCGACCACCGCGACCAGTTGCGCCGTCCGGGCGGCGAGCCGGTGCCGCTGGCGCCCGACCAGTGCTGGCAGGCCCAGCTCTGGCGCGAGATCCACGAGAGCATGCCGCCGGAGCGGCGCTGGTCGGGGCGCGCCACCATCCACCAGCAATTCATGGCCGCGGTCGAGGAAGAGCGCCAGCCGGTGCAGCGCCTGCCGCGCCGCGTGGTGCTGTTCGGGATGTCGACCCTGCCGTACCAGACCATCCAGGCGGTGGCCGGCCTGTCGCGCTACACCCAGGTGCTGCTGGCGGTGCCGAACCCCTGCCAGTTCTACTGGGGCGACATCTGCGAAGGGCGCGAACTGCTGCGCGCCGCCTATCAGCGCCAGCAGGCCAAGAACGGCACCAGCCTGGCCGACATCCCGCCGGAACAGATGCATGCCCACTGCCACCCGCTGCTGGCCAGCTGGGGCCGGCAGGGGCGCGACTTCATACGCATGCTGGACGAATTCGACAACGGCGAAGCCAGCAAATTCGCCAACATGCGGGTCGACCTGTTCTCGGACGAGGAAGGCCAGTGTCTGCTGAACCAGGTGCAGGGCGCGATCCGCGACCTGGTGCCGCTGGCCGAGCATGCCTGGGAAGCGCCGCCGCCGGACGACCGCTCGATCGAATTCCATATCGCCCATAGCGCCCAGCGCGAGGTCGAGGTGCTGCACGACCAGTTGCTGTCCTGGTTCGCCGAGGATCGCGAGGAGCCGCTGCGCCCGCGCGACGTGGTCGTCATGATGCCCGACATCGCCACCTTCTCGGCCGCGATCCACGCCGTGTTCGACCAGCACAAGCGCAACGACCCGCGCACCATCCCGTTCGAGATCGGCGACGTCAAGGACCGCAGCGTGAATCCGCTGCTGGTGGCGCTCGAATGGCTGCTGCGGCTGCCGCAGCAGCGCTGCCGCCAGAGCGAGGTGCGCGACCTGCTCGACGTGCCGGCCGTGGCCAAGCGCTTCGGCATCGAGGAAGACGACCTGGCCGTCCTCGGCCACTGGGTCGAAGGCGCCAGCGTGCGCTGGGGCCTGGATGCGCGCCACCGCGCGGGCCTCGGCCTGGGTTCGGCCGGCGAACAGAATTCCTGGCTGTTCGGGATCCGGCGCATGTTGTTGGGGTATGCCACCGGGGCCGGGGCCAGCTTCAACGACATCGAGCCGTATGCGGAAGTCGGCGGACTCGATGCGGCGCTGGCCGGCTCGCTGGCCGAACTGGTCGAGGCGCTGCTGGCCTGGCGCGAGCAGCTCGACGGGAATCTGCGGCCGATGGAGTGGGGCGCCCGTGCCCGCGCGATGATGGCGCGCTTCTTCCGCGCCACCGACGACGACGACCGCCGGATGCTGCACCAGCTGGAGGACGCGCTGCAATGCTGGCTCGAGATCTGCGAGAACGCGCTGTTCGACGAACCGGTGCCGCTCGCCGTGATGCGCGAAGCCTGGCTCGGCGAGCTGGACCAGCCGGCGCTGACCCACCAGTTCGTGTCCGGCGGCGTCACCTTCTGCACCCTGATGCCGATGCGCGCCGTGCCTTTCCGCGTGGTGTGCCTGCTCGGCATGAACGACGGCGATTTTCCGCGCCGCGCCCAGCAATCCGATTTCGATTTGCTTGTCCTGCCGGGCATGGCACGGCCAGGCGACCGCTCGCGCCGCGACGATGATCGCTACCTGATGCTGGAAGCGCTGCTTGCCGCGCGCGACAAGCTGTATGTGAGCTGGGTCGGACGCAACGTGCGCGACAACACCGAGCAGCCGGCCTCGGTGCTGGTGTCGCAGCTGCGCGATTACCTCGCGGCCGGCTGGCACATGGACGTCGGCATGCTGACCACCGTGCATGCGCTGCAGCCGTTCTCGCGCCGCTACTTCGAGCGCGGCGGCCTGCTGACCTATGCCGGCGAATGGCGCTCGGCGCACCGCGAGCACGAGGGCGGCGGGAGTGGCGAAGGCGAGGCCGGGATCGAGGACAGGCCTGAGGACAGCAAGCTGCCGCCCTACGAACTGGAACCTGACTACCGCCTCAAGCTGGGCGAACTGGCGGGTTTCCTGCGCCAGCCGGCGCGCTACTTCTTCCGGCGCCGCCTCGGCGTCCACTTCGGCCAGCGCGAAGTGGTGGGCGAGGACGAGGAACCGTTCTCGCTCGATGCGCTCGAGCGCTATCTATTGGAGGATACGCTGCTCGACGACAGCGGCGCCCAGGAAGCCCAGGACGAGGTGCGCCAGGTGCTGGCCACGCGCGCCGGCCGCCTGGCGCGCGAAGGCGTGCTGCCGATCGGCCTGATCGGCCGCCAGTGGCAGCAGCAACTGGTCGACGAGCTGGTGCCGGTGCGCTCCGCCTGGCTGGCGCTGGGGGCGCGCTATCCGCAGCCGGCGTCCAAGCTGGCGGTCAGCCTCGATCTCGACGGCATTCTGCTGGACGACTGGATCGACCGCCTGCGCAGCAGCGAGGAGCGCAGCGTGTGGCTGATGCAGATCTCGTCCAAGGTGCTCGACCGCAAGGGCGCGCCGCGCGGCGACAAGCTGATCGGGCCTTGGCTGCGCCAGCTGGCGGCCGGTGCCGCCGCCGGCGACCATGCGGCGCTCACCGGCTACCTGGTGGCGCGCGACGGCATCGTCGAGATGGCGCCGATCGCGCAGGACGTGGCGCTGGCCACGCTGGGGCAACTGGCCGCGCTATGGCGGCGTAACCTCGACCATCCGCTGCCGGTGGCCTGCAAGACCGCGCTGGCGCAGCTGACGGACGGCGACCCGCGCGAAACCTACGACGGCGGCTTCGAACTCGCCGGCGAGGTGGATGACCCCTGCCTGGCGCGCCTGTGGCCGGAATTCGCGCTGCTGCGCGCGGCCGGCGGCTGGCCGGACGTGGCCGAGGCGCTGTACGGACCGCTGGTGGCCTGGCTGAACGCAGGCGTGACGGTGACCCGTTTCGAGGGAGGCGAGGCATGAGCCAGCTCCTTGATGCCCTGAACTTCCCGCTGCACGGCTCGCGCCTGATCGAGGCCAGCGCCGGCACCGGCAAGACCTGGACCATCGCCGCGCTCTACCTGCGCCTGGTCCTCGGCCATGGCACGAAAAATGGTGAGGATACCGGTAGCCTGTGGGATCAGCCGGAACAACCGAGCGCCTTCGTGCGCCCGCTGCTGCCGCCCGAGATCCTGGTGATGACGTTTACCCGCGCGGCCACGCGCGAGCTGTCCAACCGCGTGCGCGAGCGCCTGGTGCAGGCCGCGGCCTACTTCCGCGGCGAGGCGGAGCACGACGATCCTTATCTCGAAGCGCTGGCCGACAGCTACCTCGACGATGCCGAGCGCGACCGCGCCGCGCACCGCCTGGTGCTGGCCGCCGAGACCATGGACGAAGCGGCCATCTTCACCATCGACGCCTGGTGCCAGCGCATGCTGCGCGAACACGCCTTCGACAGCGGCAGCCTGTTCGACGAGGAACTGGTCAGCGACGAGCGCGGGCTGTTCGAGGACGCCGCCCACGATTACTGGCGCCAGCAGGTCTATCCCTTGAACGGCCCGGCACTCAAGGTGCTGCTGTCGGCCTTTGCCGACGTCGAGCTGCTCAAGCGCGCGGTGCGCGAGCTGGTGGGGCGTGCCGACACATTGGGAGGCGACAGCGAGGAACCGCTGGGCGCGCTGATCGCCCGCATCGAGCGCGAACAGAAGGCCGAGCTGGCGCGCCTGAAGGAAGGCTGGGACGAGCGCGCCAACGCGATGGAAAGCTGGATCGCCGCCCAGCGCGAGTGTCATCCGAAAGCCTTCAACGGCAACAAGATGCGTCCGGATTCGCTGGTCAAGTGGTTCGAGGCGCTGCGCGGCTGGGCCGCCGACCCGGCACGCCACCTGCCGGACCTGCCCGACACCGCGTGGCGCCGCCTGACCCCGGACGGTATCGCCGATGCGTACAGCAAGGACTTCAGCGCCGACGTGCCCGCATGCTTCGACCATACCTGCGCGCTGCAGGAAGGCTTGCAGGCCATCGCGCCGCTGTCGCATGCGCTGCTGCGCCACGCTGCCGGCCAGATCGCGCGCCGCATGGCCGACCTCAAGCGCCGCAACCGCCAGTTCGGCTTCGCCGACATGCTGGTACGTTTGAAGGACGCGCTGGAGGGCGCCAACGGCGAAGCGCTGCGCAAGCGCATCCTCGACCAGTTCCCGGTGGCGATGGTCGACGAATTCCAGGACACCTCGCCCGACCAGTACCGCATCTTCGACCTGCTGTACCGGGTGGAGGCCAACGACCCGGCGCGCGGCCTGTTTCTGATCGGCGATCCCAAGCAGTCGATCTACGGTTTCCGCGGCGCCGACATCCACAGCTACCTGTCGGCGCGGCGCGCCACCACCGGCCGCCATTACCAGCTCGGCACCAACTACCGCTCGACCGCGCAGCTGGTGGGGGCGGTCAACCGCCTGTTCCACTACGCCGAGCAGGGCTACGCCGCGGGCGCGTTCAAGTTCAGGAACGGCGAGGAGAACCCGCTGCCGTTCGAACCGGTCGAAGCGGCCGGCCGCCGCCAGCAGCTGGTCGGCGTCGACGGTCCCTACCAGGCGCTGGCGGTGGCCGCCACCGAGCGCGACGACCTGCGCACCGAGGATTACCGCGATTTCTTCGCCCACCACTGCGCCGAGCACATCGTCACGCTGCTGAACGATGCGCGCGTCGGATTCGCCGACGACGAGGGGCATTTCGTGCGCCTGATGCCGGCCGATATCGCGATCCTGGTGCGCGACCGCCGCGAAGCGACGGCGATCCGGCGCGCGCTGGCGCGGCGCAAGGTGCCGAGCGTCTACCTGTCCGACCAGGATTCCGTGGTCGAGAGCGAGGAAGCGGTGGACGTGCTGCGCTGGCTGCAGGCGGTCGCCAACCCGCTGGACGGCTCCCTGGCGCGGGCCGCCTTCGCCACCGCCACCTGCGCGCTGCCGCTGGCGGAACTGGCGCACCTGGCCAGCGACGAGCAGGCCTGGGAAAGCCGGGTCGAGCAGCTGAAAGCCCTGCACCAGACCTGGCAGCGCCAGGGCGTGCTGGCCATGCTGCGCCGTTTCATCCACGAACTCCGCCTGCCCGCCAAGCTGCTCGGCCTGGGCGGCGGCGAGCGCCGCCTGACCAACCTGCTGCACCTGGCCGAACTGCTGCAGGAAGCCAGCCGCGAACTGGACGGCGAGCAGGCGCTGATCCGCTGGTTCGCGGAGCAGATCGAGGGGATGGGCGACGCCGGGGGC
>JAKOOD010000315.1 GCA_022701635.1 Burkholderiaceae bacterium
TGCTCGAGGAGCCGGCCTTGGTGGCCGACGTCGCGGTGTTGGCGCAGTACTTGCCGGTGGTCTTGTCGGCCACGTAGGCGGCAGCGTCGCGGGTGCCGTACAGGGTCACGCCCTTGTCGATCCACAGGGTCACGCCGGACGGCAGGGTCAGCGGGCCGGAGATGAAGCTGTCGCCCACGCCGCTCGCGTTGACGACCAGCCGCACCGCGAACTTGCTGGCCTTGTAGTCCGGCTTGGCGAGTTCCTCGCCCGATACGCCGGCGATGTTGACGTTGGCCACGTTGGCAGCCTTCTGCGATGCGGTCGCGGTGGCGTCGGCCGCGGCGATCCTGGCGCCGACTTCGGCCTCCACGGCGGCGCCGCAGGCGTTCAGCGCGGCCTGGATGCGGTCCTGGTCCGGGTTGACGACGGCGCGGTCGACCGCGACGGCAACACCGGCCTTGGACGGATCGGCTTCCGGCGGCAGCGAGCCGTCAGGGCGGCGCACCAGCTTGGGCGAGGCTTCCAGCGTGGCGCAGACCTGGGCGTCGGTCGGCAGCTTCGGCTCGGCCGGCAGGTCCGGATCGAAGGTGGTGGTGCCGACCTGGTAGACGGCGCCCGCGCTGTAGCTCACTTTCGAGGCGTCCGAGCCGCCGCCGCCACCGCCGCCGCAGGCGGCCAGCGAGGCTGCGATGGCGAGCATCGGCAGGACGATTTTGGTCTGTTGCATGGTCATTGTGTGTCTCTTTGTATTTCTGGTGAAGGCGGCAAATTAGAAGCGGGCGATCAGGCCGATACCGAAGGCGCGCGGGCTGTTGCCGGGGGCCAGGAAGGCGTCGTCGCGGCCGATGTTGTTGCTGTCGATCGGCGACTGGCCCAGGTTCACGTTCTGCTGCGCGTGGTTGCGGATCTTGGTGTAGTACACGTACGGCGCCAGCAGGCGATTGAAGTTGTAGATCGCGCCCAGCGAATACTGGTTGGCGCTGTAGTCCCGCGGGCTACCGAAGCTGGCGTTCTTCAGGTCGAACAGCTTGCCGGCCGAACCCATGATGCTGAGCTTGCCGATATCCTGGGCGATCGAGATCATGGCGGCGTTCTGCTTGGCGGTGCCGTAGGCGACGCCGCTGTAGTAGTTGCCCGCGGTCGGGACGGCGGCATCCTCGAAGCCGTACTTGCCCTGCTCGAAGCCGACGCCGATGGTGGTGCCGGTATGCAGCTTGTAGCGCGCGATCACCTTGGCGAACTCGGTCTTCACGCCCGAGGAATCCATCTGGCGGAAGCCGTAGCCCTCGGTCAGCGCGACCGTGTCGATGCCGGTGTTGTTCTGGCGGTCGTAGCCGGCGCCGACGGTCAGCGGGCCCCAGGTGTACTTGGCGGCGACCGACCAGCGGCCGCGGTTGGTGTTGCTGGCCTGGTCTTCGTCGAAGCCGTAGGACGCGCCGACCTGCAGGCCGTAGTATTCCGGCGAGATGTAGTGGGCCGAGTTCTTGTAGCGTGCTTCGCCGCGCGAGAAGATGCTGTCGGTATTGCCCGACATCTGGGCCGAGGTGTTGTTCCACACGTCGAGGCCGTGCACGGTCAGGCCCAGGTTGCCGCCGAACTCGCCGCCCGAGCCGATCAGGCTGCGGTAGACCGAGTCGTTGTTGCCGACCACGAACTGGCCGAACCGCTTGCTTTCGATACCGACGTAGGTGTTGCGCGAGGTCAGGGTCGACGACTCGCCGCGGTTGTTCACGCCGCCCTGGTCGAAGTTGTTGAGGGCGGCCTCGATCTGCCACACGCCCTTCAGGTCGTCGGTGACGCCGATGTTGCCACGGAAGCCGAGGCGCGAGTTACCGTCCGAAACGCGGCCGCGGCTGCTGTAAGGGGTCGCGCCGCCTTCGGCCTGGACCGATTCCAGTTGGCCGTTCAGGAAACCGTAGATCGTGGTGTCCACTTTCAGGTTGGCCAGTTCACCGAGCGTGGTTTGCGCCAGCGCAGCGTTCGAAAGGCATGCCAGGGCGGCCGCCGCCAGGATGGTCTTCCTGGAGATAAAGTGCGTCATTTGAAATCTCTTGTCTTCTTGCTTGGGTTAGTACAACGAAACTCAGGATTGCGCCGTCGTTGCCGACGGGGTGATGCCCAGGGGCGGTTTCGGTCCGCTGTCGCGCACCATCAGCCACACCACGACTGCCGCCAGCAGGTCGAACACGGCCAGCACGCCGAACAGCGGGCTGAAGCCCACTTGCGTGACCGCGATGCCGAACAGCAGGGTGAACAGCGTTGCGCCCAGGTAGCCGGACATGCCGGCCAGGCCCGTGGCGGTCGCCACTTCATGTCTTCCGAACACGTCGGAGGTAATCGAGTACAGTGCGCCGGACAGGGTCTGGTGCGCGAAGCCGCCGATGCACAGCAGCAGGATCGCGGTGTAGGGGCTCGCCACCAGGCCGACGCAGCCCGGCGCGATCATGCAGACCGCGCCGATGCCGACCACCCACTTGCGCGAGGCGAACACCGAGACCTTGAAGCGCTTGTGGATGATCGGCGACAGGTAGCCGCCCAGCACGCAACCGATGTCGGCGGCCAGGAAAGGCAGCCAGGCGAAGGCGGCGATTTCCTTCAAGTCCATGTGGCGCTCGGTCGCCATGTACAGCGGGATCCAGGCGTTGAAGGTCTGCCAGGCCGGCTCCGACAGGAAGCGCGGGATCGCCACCGACCAGAAATTGCGGCTCCTGACGATCTGCTTCCACGAGGCCTTGGCGACCTTGTCCTGCGGCCGGTCGTCCTGGCCTGACAGGATGAAGTAGCGTTCGGCGTCGGTCAGCTTCTGCTGGTCGCGCGGGTGCTTGTAGAACAGCACCCACAGCAGGGTCCAGACCACGCCGATGGCGCCGACCACGACGAAGGACATGCGCCAGCCGCCGTGCAGGATGGTCCAGACCACCAGCGGCGGCGCGCACAGGGCGCCGATCGAGGAACCGATGTT
>JAKOOD010000316.1 GCA_022701635.1 Burkholderiaceae bacterium
GATGTAAGACCGTCCAGCACTTGCTGCCTTAAAAGGCCGCCCCGGCATTGCCCGGCGCGGCCTTTTTGTTTTATCGCGCGGTCCTTCGGTGTTTGCGCAAACAATTATTGAATGACAATGAAATGCGGCAAGGTTAGACTGGCACGTATGCCCGCTACCTGAGAACGCCCATGCCTGCCAAGTCTCTTCTGATCTTCGGTGTTACCGCAATCACCCTGTTCGCCGCGCCTGCAGCTAGCGCCGCACCTGCAATAGCCACCGCCCAGGCCGCCAAGCTGGACGACGGCAGCGGCGCCTACCGCACCCGCCGCTATCGCAACCTGCTGGCCGAGCGCCTCGGCGTCAGCCCCCGGGACACCCACCGCAAGATCGAAAGCGCCTTCCAGCAGCTGTTCCATGGCGACGGCCAGGAGCAGCGCATCTATTTCGAGACCGGTGCCAACGCCGACGGCCCGCTGGCCTACGTCACCGACTGGGCCAACAACGACGCCCGCTCCGAAGGCATGAGCTACGGCATGATGATCGCGGTCCAGCTGGGCAAAAAACGCGAGTTCGACGCGCTGTGGAACTGGTCCAAGACCTATATGCAGACCACCGACCCGGCCAATCCCTCGCTCGGCTATTTCGCCTGGTCGATGGGGACCGACGGCAGCGCGCGCGCGGTCGGCGCCGCGCCCGACGGCGAGGAATACTATGCGATGGCCCTGTATTTCGCGGCGAAACGCTGGGGCAACGGCAAGGGCATCTACAACTACCAGAAGGAAGCCGACGCCATCCTGCGCGGCATGCGCCATCACCCGCTGGTCAGCGCCACCACGCCGTTCCGCATCCATCCGCAGGATCCGCCCTTCGTCGAGCCCGACATGCCCTGGCCCAGTCCCAACAACCGTTACGAGCAGGCGCAGGCGGCGAAGGAGGGCAAGCCGTGGCCGCCGCACCGTCCGCACCACGCGCCGCGCCAGGTCACGGTCGGTCCGATGGTCGACGAAAGCCATGCGATGGTGCGCTTCGTGCCCGAGACCAGCATCCCGGGCAGCGACCCGTCCTACCACCTGCCGGCCTTCTACGAGCTGTGGGCACGCTGGGCGCCGCCCCAGGAACGCGCATTCTGGGCGCGCGCAGCCGCCGTGAGCCGCGACTATTTCGTCAAGACCGCGCACGCGCAGACCGGACTGGGGCCGGACCGCGCCGACTTCGACGGCACGCCGCTGCCGATGTGGGACGGCACGCCGGGCGCCTTCAGCTACGACAGCTGGCGCACCATCAGCAACTGGTCGGTCGATCATAGCTGGTGGGGCAAGGATGCGCGACAGACGGCGCTCAGCGACCGGGTGCAGACCTTCCTGGCCGGGCAGGGCATCGACCGCTTCGCCGACCGCTACACCCTGGACGGCAAGCCGATGTCGACCCGGCATTCGACCGGCATGCTGGCGGCGGCCGCGGTCGGCGGCCTGGCGGCGACGCCGGGCCAGGTGCCCGACGCCTACCTGAAAGCGCTGTGGGACACGCCGGTGCCGGCCGGCGAGCAGCGCTATTTCGACGGCATGCTGTACTTGATGAGCATGATGCACCTGGGCGGCGAATTCCGGATCATCGACCGGCCGCAGCCTTGAGCGCTCGAGGCCGATGCGTCAGCGCGCCGCGTCCCGGTGCGCGAAAAAATCGCAGACGAAATCGACAAAGGCGTTCACTTTACGGGTAGCCAGGCGGCGCGACGCATGCAGCACCCATACTTCGACCGGCGGCCGCGTCGACGCGCCCCATTGCACAAGGCGTCCCGCCGCGATATCGTCGGCGACGATCGCATGCGGCACCATCGCCGCGCCGGCGCCGGCCACGATGGCGTCACGGATCGACAGGGGCGACGAGAGCCGCAGCACTGCGCGCGGACGGTAACGGCGGGTTGCGCCGTCGCGCGCATCGATGACGGTCCAGGCGTCCTCGTCGGCCACGCCGGTCCGCATCACGGCGGGAAAGGCGGACTCGTCCTCGTCCGGACGCGGTAAGCCGGGCGGCGCCACCAGTACCAGCGGATTGCGCAGGAAGCAGCGGCCGACCAGGTCGTCGTCCGGGCGTGGATTGGCGCGGATGACGACATCGATATCGTTGTCGCGCAAGTCGACGAAGCCGTCGTCGGTGCTGACTTCGAGCATGACCTCCGGATAGGCTTGCAGGAAGGCGGCCGCCAACGGACCCAGCGACAGGTTGGCGAACAGCAGCGGCGCACTGACGCGCAGGCGGCCGCTCGGCCGGCGCAGTCCGGCTTCGATGTCCTTCAGGGCGTCGGCGATGGCCCCGACCGGCGCCTCGGTACGCGCGTGGAGCGCGGCGCCGGCCTCGGTCAGGCGCAGTGGCCGCGCGCCGCGCTCGATCAGGCGGATGCCGAGACTGTTTTCCAGTTCGCGGATGCGGCGCGACAAGGTCGCCTTGGAGATGGCCGTGGCGCGGCTGGCGGCGCCGAAGCCGCCATGTCTGGCGACCAGGTTGAAATCATTGACTGCGGTAAGGTCCATCCCGTTTCATTATTGAGACACGATGGCTCGATCTTAGCAGCTGTGCAATTCATTTTGGATACAGTAGGATCGTCCGCATCGATCGGAACGAAGGAGAACGCAGCATGAAGCAGACCGGCAACACCATTCTCGTCACGGGCGGCGGCTCGGGCATTGGCCAGGCGCTGGCCCAGCGCTGGCACGATGCGGGCAACCACGTCATCGTCACCGGACGCCGCCGCCAGGCATTGGACCAGGCGATTGCCGGCCGCGCGCGCATGCATGCGTATGTGCTCGACGTCACGGCACCGGACGCTGTCGCGTCCTTCGCCCGCCAGGTGACGCAAGAGCATCCCCGGATCAATGTGCTGGTGAACAATGCGGGCATCTATAGTGCGGAGAAGATCAGCGCGCAGCGCGACTTGTCCGATGCCGAAGGCATGATCAACACCAATGTTCTTGGCCCGATTCGGATGATGAATGCCTTCATCGACCACCTCGCCACGCAGGCGGAGGCGGCCATCATCAATGTCTCGTCGGGTCTTGCCTTCGTGCCTTATCCGGCCGCGCCCACCTACAGCGCGACCAAGGCGGCGATGCATGCGTACACGGCGGCGATTCGCCCACTGCTCGAGGGCAAGGTGGAAGTGATCGAGATCGTGCCGCCCCAGGTGCAGACCGAACTGTCGCCAGGGCAGTCGAACGACCCGAACAGCATGCCGCTCGACGCTTTCGCCGACGAAGTCATGGCATTGCTGCATGCGGCGCGGACGCCCGCCGAAGTGTGCGTGGAAAGTGTCCGCTATTTCCGCGAGGCCGAGGCCAAGGGGCAGTTCGACGAGGCCTTGCGCATGCTGGCCAAGTACAGCTGATCACGATCCCGGATACGGCGCCCCCGGTACCCGCAAACCCCCCCTCCTGGGGGAGGGGTCAGCCCAGGATGCGATCCAGTCCCACGATGGCCGAGACCGCCAGCGAGGCGACCACGTCGCATGCAAGCTGACCCTTCCAGCCCAGCTGCAGGCGCTTGCTGCCCCTGACCGCCAGGATCGGAAGGGCGCCGGCGACCAGCACCGGCAGGTCCATTTGCCCATGCCCAGGAACAGGCTGATGCGTATTCGAGGTCAACGAGCGCTTGCGGCCGCGTCCCCGGAACGAGCGGGCGTACCGGGCAATGCAAAATGGTGCCATGCGCGGCGCAGCTGGGTATCCGAACTGAATCCGGCCGCCGCTGCCGCCTGCGTCACGCTGTCGCCCGACGCCAGCGCCGTCTGCGCCACCGCCAGGCGGATCCTGCGCAGGTATTGCAGGGGCGCGATCCGCGCATACTCGACGAACAAGCGCGTCAGGTGGCGTGGAGACGTATGGGCGACTGCCGCCATGGCGGACACCGACCAGTCGGCCGCGGGCGACTGGCCGACTGCGTCCTGCACCCGGTGCAG
>JAKOOD010000322.1 GCA_022701635.1 Burkholderiaceae bacterium
ACATCCAGGCCTCGCTGCACGCCGACGAGGTGCCGGCGATGCTGGTGGCGCACGTGCTCAGGCGCGAACTCGCGCGGCTGGATGGCGAAGGCCGCATCCACGGCGAGATCATCCTGGTGCCGGCCGCGAATCCGATCGGGCTGTCGCAGGTCGTCCACAACACGCCGTTCGGCCGCTACGACCTGGCCAACGGCATCAATTTCAACCGGTCCTACAAACACGTCGCGGCCGACCTCAAGGCCGCGCTGGCGGGCCGGCTGGGTGCGGACGCCGCCGCCAACGTGGCCCTGATCCGCGCGCACGCGCGCCGCTCGGTGGCCGCGTGGGACACCGACAACCCGACCCAGGATCTCAAAAAGACCCTGCTCGGGATGGCGATCGACGCCGACATCATGCTCGACCTGCATTGCGATAACGAAGCGGTGCTGCACCTGTACACCGGCACGCCGCTGGCGGAGGACGTCAAGCCGCTGGCCGCGCTGATGGGGGCGCACGCGACCCTGCTGGCGCGCGAATCCGGCGGCGAACCCTTCGACGAAGCCTGCAGCCGCCTGTGGTGGGACCTGGCAGCGGCCTTTCCGGACGCCGCCATCCCGATGGCCTGCATCGGCGTGACGGTGGAGTTGCGCGGCGAGAGGGACGTGCGCTACGACCTGGCCGAACAGGATGCGCGCGCCCTGCTGCAGTTCCTGGCGCGCCAGGGGGTGCTCGACATCGAACCCGCACCGCTGCCGGCGCTGGTGGCCGAGCCGACCCCGCTGGAAGGCGTTGAACCGATCGCGGCGCCGCATTCGGGCGTGCTGGTGTTCCTCAAGAAGCTCGGCGAGCGGGTGCAGGCGGGCGATGCGGTGGCCGATATCGTGAATCCGGTCAGCGGGCAGGTGACGACCTTGCGCTGCACGCAGTCGGGGGTGCTGTTTGCGCGTACGGCGCACCGGCACCTGCTGCGCGGGATGCACGTCTGTAAGGTGGCGGGAGAGGTGGCGAACCGGACCGGGAATCTGCTGGGCCAGTGACAAGACATGCTGGGATACAGGCTGCGCGAGAGAACGACACGCTGCACTCGCACGTCGCCCCTGCGAAGGCAGGGGCGACGTGCGAGTGCAATGGGGACAATGAGGACAATGATGCTGGTGCACCTCAAGCCGCCAGCGCATCCTCGAATAGATACCGCCTCGCCAGCAGCGGCCCGATCGCGTCCGCCGCCATCGGGCGCGCCACCAGGTAGCCCTGCACTTCGTTGCAACCCAGCGCGCGCAGGATCTGCAGCTGCTCGTGGGTCTCGACGCCTTCCGCCACCACTTCCATGCCGAGCGCATGGGCCATCGACACGATCGCCTGGAAGAACACC
This sequence comes from Burkholderiaceae bacterium, assembly GCA_022701635.1. GTDB lineage: Bacteria > Pseudomonadota > Gammaproteobacteria > Burkholderiales > Burkholderiaceae_D > Telluria > Telluria phyllosphaerae. Next base: position 1,352 of record JAKOOD010000322.1, read on the forward strand.
TGCCCTTCCTTCGAGCGTCCCAGCTCGGCGGTGAAGGAGCGGTCGACTTTCAGCACGTCCATCTTCATGCGCTGCAGCTGCGACAGCGACGAGTAGCCGGTGCCGAAGTCGTCGACGTGCAGCTTGATGCCGAGCGCGCGGATCGCCGCCAGTTCGGCCAGGATCTCTTCCTGGTCGCCCATCATGGCCGATTCCGTGATCTCGACTTCCAGCAGGCCGGGTGCCACGCCATGGCGCAGCAGGGCGTCGGCCAGCTCGCGCTGCACGCCGCCGCGCAGGAATTGCTTGGGCGAGACGTTGATCGATACCGGTACCGCGAATCCGCTTCCCTGCGACCCCTGGTTGCGCCAGGCTGCCAGCTGGGCGCAGGCGAGGTCGATCACGATGGCGCCGATCGGCACGATCAGGCCGCTCGCCTCGGCCAGCGGAATGAATTCGTCGGGACGGATCATGCCCAGTTGCGGGTGCTCCCAGCGCAGCAGCGCTTCCATGCTCAGCAGGCGGCCGCTGCGGGTGTCGACGCGCGGCTGGTAGTGCAGCACGAACTGCTTTTTCTCGATCGCTTCCAGCAGGCGCTGGCGCAACTGGGCGCGCGTCTTGAGGCTGCTCGATTGCGATGGATCGAAGAAACGGTACTGGCCCTTGCCCTCGTTCTTGCCGGCGTACATGGCGATGTCGCTGTGGCGGATCAGCGTGGCGGCGTCGTTGCCGTCGCGCGGGAACACGCTGATGCCGACCGAGGCGCCGATCATGTGCGGCTCGTCCGCGATCGTGAACGGCTTGCCGAAGGCCTGGATGATGCGCGCGGCGACCGCCGCCACCTGGTGCTCGCTGTCGAAGGGGCTGAGCAGCACGATGAACTCGTCGCCGCCGAAGCGCGCCACCCGGTCGCTCGGGCGCAGCTGGGTCAGCAGGCGCGTCGCCGCGGCCTTCAGCAGGCGATCGCCGACCGCGTGGCCGTGCGAATCGTTGACCTGCTTGAATTCGTCGAGGTCGATGAACAGCAGCGCCGCTTCCTGGTCGTGGGCCTTGGCATGCGCCAGCGCCGGCGGCACGAAGTTCAGGAACCAGTGGCGGTTCGGCAGGCCGGTCAGGCTGTCCTCGTTGGCCAGGCGCGCCAGCTGCGCTTCGTGTTCCTTGCGCTGGCTGATGTCCTGCAGCGTGACGGCGAGGCCGTCGCCGACCCGCACCAGGCGCCGATGGCCCCAGCGGATGTTGAGCCGGTTATCGTCGGGCATGCGCCGGTCTTCCTGGTGGAAGCCGGCCGCCATCGCCTGGCGGTAGTTGGCGACCAGCTCGCGCGCATCGACGCCGCGGTCGACCTGGGACACCAGGCTGCCGACCAGTTCCTCGCGCGTCATGCTGTAGAAGAAGGCGCCGCGCTCGTTGCAGTCGACGATGCGGAAGTCGACCATCTGGCCCTTGCGGTCGCGCACCGGGGCGATCATGTAGAAGCCATCGTTGCCGCTCTCGGTGGCGGTACGGTAGGCGCGCTGCACGGCATCCTGCTCGCGCGCCCGGGCGGCGGCGCGGAGCGACAGGATGGTCGCGACCGCGGCCAGCGCCAGCAGGACGACGCTGGCCACCAGCGTCTGGTTGCGGCTGTCGATCCAGTAGGCCTGGGCGCCGGCCAGCGCCGCCTCGTGCGACAGCGCCACCAGCGCGACCAAGGGATAAGCAGCCGAGCGGCGCCAGCCCAGCACGCGCGCGCGGCCGTCGGCGAAGCCGCCCGCCCCCTTGGCACCGTCGACCAGCTGGACGCCGCGCGCGACCGGCCAGCGGTCGGCATTCGCCGGCAGCAGCGACCCGGCGCGGCGGGTGCGCACGCTGCCGTCGCCGTCCTGCTCGATGCGCAGGCCGTTGTCGATGCCGACCAGCGCCAGCAGGCTGCCCGGTCCCAGCGTCGGCGAGCTGACGAAGGAAGTGAAATAGGCGGCATCGACCGCCATCAGCAGCACGCCGTCGAATTCGTCGTCGGCGTTGTCGAGGCGGCGGGTGAACAGGATCGCGCCCTGTGCCCCTTCCAGTTCGGGCGGCGGCGTGCCGATGCGCAGCGCGGTCGAATTGCTGTCGCGGTGCTGGGTGAAGAAGCGCGCGCCGGACAGGTCGGCGGCGCGCCCGAGCAGGCGGCTGGACGAGCGGATGCTGCCGTCGCGCCCGACCACGCCGACGTTGACGAAGGCGGCGTCGGTGAACATGCCGTCGCGCCGCATGTCCTCGATCAGCGCCGGGCTGTGCGCATGCTCCCAGCTGTGCTTGAGCTGCATCGTGATCTGGTCCATCTGCGCGACCGAACGGGTGACGTACTGCTCGTAGGCTTCGGCATAGGCATCGGCTTCCTTGACCACCTGGTCGAAGGCACGCTGCTGCTCCGCCTGCGAGCGCAGCACGGCCGCGCCCCACAGCGCGAGGCACGCCAGCAGTGCCAGCGCGGGCCACAGCAGGGCGAGGAAGCGGTGGGTACGCGGAGCGGTGTGCGCGCGGGACGGATGCATGCGATCTCTACACTTAGTTTCTGATTAGAAACGAAGTGTAAGAGCCGCGCGTTACCGGCTGATGACGTGGCGTCTTGCTTCCGCCTGGGCCAGTACCTCGTTGACCTGGTTCAGGTCCGCCGGCTTGACCAGGTGATGGTCGAACCCGGCCTGCTCGGCCTGCTCGCGGTCCTGGTGCTGGCCGTAGCCGGTCAGCGCCACCAGCATCGCATCGGCATTGTCGGGCTGGCTGCGCAGGCGGCGCGCCAGTTCGTAGCCATCCATGTCGGGCAGGCCGATGTCGAGCAGCAGCACGTCCGGCCGCTCCGCGCGCGCGCGCGCCAGCGCGCCGCCGGCATCGTATTCGACGCTCACCGCATGGCCCTGCACTTCGAGCAGCGCGGCCAGCATCTGGGCGGCGTCGATGTTGTCGTCGACCACCATCACGCGCAGGTGGCCGGTGTCCACCTGCCGCGCCGCGCCGCCGGCGGCCGGCTGGCGCGCGGGCGGCGCCACCAGGCAGGGCAGGCACAGGGAGAACTGGCTGCCCTGCCCGAGACCGGCGCTGTGGGCGTGGACGGTGCCGCCATGCAGCGCGATCAGGCTTTTCACCAGGGCCAGCCCGATCCCCAGGCCGCCCTGCGAACGGTCCGGCGTGCGTTCGGCCTGGGTAAACAGGTCGAAGATGTAGGGCAGCACTTCGGGGGCGATGCCGACCCCGCTGTCGCTCACCGTCACGGTCACCCGGCCTTGGTCGGCGTCGACCGCCACGTCCAGCACGATGCGCCCGCCCGGCGCGGTGTATTTGGCGGCGTTGTTGAGGATGTTCGAGAGCACCTGCACCAGGCGCGTGCGGTCGCCCTGCACGTGGGCCGGCTGGCCGGACATCTGCAGGGTCAGCGCATGGCGGCGCGCGTCGATCAGCGGCCGCACCTGCTCCACCGCCGCGGCCACGATCACGTTCAGGTCGAGTTCTTCCTGTTCCAGCGTGACCAGCCCGCGGGTGACGCGCGAGACGTCCAGCAGGTCGTTCACCAGGTCGGTCATGTGGGCTGCCTGGCGCGCGATGATCTCGCTGGCGTTGCTCACGCTTTTCGGGTCGTGGCGGCCGAGCTTGAGCAACTGGGCCGCGGTCATGATCGGCGCCAGCGGGTTGCGCAGCTCGTGCGCCAGCATGGCCAGGAACTGGTCCTTCTGGCGGTTGGCGGCGCGCAGCTCGTCCTCGATCAGCTTGCGCGCCGTGACGTCGCTGCCCTCGACGAAGATGCCGGACACCTCGCCGTTGGCATCGCGGATCGGCTGGTAGACGAAGTCGAGGAAGCGCTCCTCCAGCGGACTGCCGGGTTCGCGCTGCACGCGCAGCGGCATGGCATGGCCGACGAAGGGTTCGCCGCTGCTGTACACGCGGTCGAGCAGCTCGAAGAAGCCCTGCCCCGCCACCTCCGGCAGCGCCTCGCGCGCGCTCTTCCCGACGATGTGGCGGTGGCCGACCAGCTGCAGGTAGGACTGGTTGGTCAGCTCGAACACGTGCTCGGGTCCGCGCAGCACGGCCATGATGCCGGGCGCCTGCTCGAACAGGGCGCGGAAGCGCTCGTTCTCTTCCTCGCGGTATTTTTCGGCCAGCACCTGCTCGGTGACCTCGACGCAGGCGCAGTACATGCCGGCGATGCGGCCGCTCTCGTCGCGCACCGGCGAATACGAAAAAGTGAACCAGGTCGGCTCGTCGTAGCCGTGGCGGTTCATCTCGAGGTACAGGCGGTCGGCGTAGGTGGCCTCGCCGGCCAGCGCGCGCTCGATCAGCGGATGGATGTCGTCCCAGATCTCGGACCAGATATCGTAAAAACGCCGCCCCAGCGCCTGCGGATGCTTTTCGCCCAGCACGTCGCGGTAGGAATCGTTGTACAGGAAGGCCAGCTCCGGCCCCCAGGCGACGAACATCGGGAACTTGGAGTTCAGCATCAGCCCGACCACCGTGCGCAAGGCCTGCGGCCAGTCGCCCGGATGCCCCAGCGGCGACGCGGACCAGTCGTGCGCCCGCATCATCGCCCCGACCTCGCCGCCGCCGCTCAGGAACATGAGCGCGCCGGAGACGCAATCGATCTGGTCTTGCGAATCGTCGGGTGGTCGGGTTCGTTGGTCGTCGTCTGGCATGGTCGATATGGAAGCAGTGACGGCTTCAGTTTGCCATAAGGTCAAGACAGGGAGCGCGCGGGCGAGACTGGCTGAGCAGGGTGAACGACAGGAAAAATGGAGCGGGTGAAGGGAATCGAACCCTCGTCTTAAGCTTGGGAAGCTTCGGCTCTACCATTGAGCTACACCCGCGTCAGCAACATTTTACGCGGCTTCGCCTGCCATTGACAACCTGGCAGTGTCGATGCGCGCGAGGAAGCGCTCGCATCGATACTGCAGGAAAGTGACGAAATGCAACTAAGTGTGTGTAAAAGCAACAATTACACTTATTTTCTAGGTGAAACGAAAAATTATCAGAAAAGCTTGATATGTTGCAATATAATAATTTACGTATCCTTGTAGAAATTACCCACTTTGAGGCCAGTATGACATTCAACAACTTCCGCGTTCTTGCTTTTACCTTTGCCGTAGCAGCGACCTCCGGGCTGGCACAAGCCGGACAGATTTCCTTCAATGACAGCAACTGCCAGGGTACCACTGTATCCAGTGCAATCACGTGTTCGGCAAGTTCGGCCGGCGTGAATTACGGTGCGACCGTCTCCGCCTGGTCGGCCGCCGGCACCGGTAAATTCGGCAGCGCCTCGATGGTCTATTACAACAACGCCGGCCTCGGCATCACTTCCCCTTGGGAGTCCACCACCAGCCCGCAGCACGCGATCGACAACAATGGCGCCACCGAGGCGCTCCTGATCAATTTTGGCACGAATAATGTTGTACTGAACCAGCTGTCGCTCGGCTGGGCCAACGGCGATGCCGACGTCAGCATCCTGCGTTATACCGGCACCCAGGCACCGGTGCTCGGCAACAGCACGGTTGCCAATCTGACCGACACTGCCGGCTGGGAGTGGGTAGGCGACTATGCCAATCTGATCACCGGCAGCCCCGTGAGCGTCAACAGCAACAACAAGAGCGCTTCCTGGTGGCTCGTCAGTGCCTACAATTCGGCCTATTCGAATGTCGCGCATTCGAACTACTTCAGTGACGGCAACGATTACTTCAAGCTTTCCGGCTTTGCAGGCAACGTCATCGCTCCGACGCCTACCCCGACGCCGACGCCGACCCCGGGCACGAAGGTGCCGGAACCCGGCACCCTTGCCCTGTTCGGCATTGCGATGCTCGGTTGCGTTGCTGCGCGCCGCAAGTCGAAAAGCATGTAAGCCAGGCTGCGCTCTACGGATGCGCATGGAAGCGAAGTCACGACCGTGACTTCGCTTTTTTTTTGGCCGCATGACCTTGCTCTAATATATTCGTTTGAATTAGGTGGTATGGACTCATATAGTAAGCACTCATCCATATCACTTTTTCAAGACCAGACCCATGGCCAATTTCGACATCTCCGGCATCGTGCAGGGCTTGCATGACGCGCGCCAGCAATGGCGCCAGGCGCACCGCCCTGTCACAGGCGAGGTGCGTGGCATCGAATTTCCTTCGCGCGATGCCCTGGCCGCCATCGTCGGGCAGTTGAAGGGCGTCCTGTTCCCGATGCGCCTGGGGCCGACCGGCCTGCGCCAGGAGAGCGAGGAATTCCATGTCGCGCATGCGCTCGACTCGGCCCTGCATGCGCTGCTGCGCCAGGTGGAGATCGAGCTCAAGTACAGCGCGGCGCTGCAGCAGCTTACCAGCGCCGACAGCGCCGGCCAGGCGCTCGCGGCCACGCAAGCCTTCGGCGCCGCCCTGCCCGGCATCCGCACGATGCTCGACAGCGACGTGCTGGCCGCCTACCAGGGCGACCCGGCCGCGCGCAGCGTCGACGAAGTGCTGCTGTGCTATCCCGGCATCCTGGCGATGATCCATCACCGTCTGGCGCATTGCCTGTACAAACTCGGCCTGCCGCTGCTGGCGCGCATCGTCGGCGAACTGGCGCATGCGGAAACCGGGATCGACATCCACCCCGGCGCGACCATCGGCGCCGGCTTCTTCATGGACCACGGCACCGGCATCGTGATCGGCGAAACCGCCATCATCGGCCGGCACGTACGCCTGTACCAGGCCGTCACGCTGGGCGCCAAGCGCTTCACCACGCTGGCCGACGGCTCGCTGCAGAAAGGCCAGCCGCGCCATCCGGTGGTCGAAGACGACGTGGTCATCTATGCCGGCGCCACCGTGCTCGGCCGCATCACGATCGGCAAGGGCGCGGTCATCGGCGGTAACGTCTGGGTGACCCACGACGTGGCGCCGGGCGCGCGCGTGGCCCAGGCCGCGGCGCGCGAGGATGGCGCCAACGGCCATGGCGATGCCGCCTAGGCAGGATCCCTCTGCGGCGCGGCGTTATCTGGGGCTGTCGACCGTATAGCCCTTCTCCTGCAGCAAGGACAGGTAACTTCGCTGCCCGAGAATGTCGCTCATCGACAGCATCGCAAACGTCGCCTTGTTCTTTTCCAGCGCGCTGTCGACCGCTTTCAGCCAGGCCGTACGGCGGCGCTCGGGCAGGTTCTGCATCTGCGGATTGTTCCTGGCAAAGGAGCCGTTGAACACGGCACTGTTGCAGGCATCCTCGCGTTCGGCATAGTCAAGGTTGCGGATCTCGGCGATATTGCCGTTGGCCCAGGCGTTGCCGCGCGCGCGCATCGCATCGATGTCGGATTCGAAGCGCTCCAGGGTCTTGACGAAGCAGGCCGTGTCTTCGATCTGCGACTGCTTGAATTCCTTCAGCGCGCGGCGCGGGCTGTCGATCGCGATGTGGACGCTGGCATCGGTCACTTTGACGTCGTTCTTTTTTGCGATCTTCTCGATCTGCTTGCGTACCTCGAAGGACTTGGCGAGGCCCGTCTTTTTCAGGCCGGCCTCCATCAGTTCGTCCGCGGCGAACAGCGGACGATAACGCTCGACGTCGTCGTCGCTGCCGATGTACTTGCTCTTGAGCGCCTGCCAGCGTACGTAGACGTCGGCAGGCAGCAGGTCATGCAGCGTGGCGCCGTCCGGGTTCTTCTTCATGCCGATCATCGACGGCAGCGCGGCCAAGGTACCGAAAAAGCTGTCGGTGCCGACCGAGACGCCCGGTGGCGTCAACACTTCCTGCGACTGTGCCACCAGGCGTTCGACGCGCCCGGCATCCCATTCCATCTTGTGCGGCAGCGGCGAATACAGGCCGAATACCCACATCACGTGGTCGCCCTTGGACACCTTCCACAGCCCGGGACCGGGACGCTTGCCGGACACCAGGATCTGGGCGGCGACCGTTTCCGGCGCTGCTTGGTCGGCAGCTTGCTGCGCCGGCGCGACGGCGGCGGGTGTGGCGGGGGCAGGTTCGGGCTGGGTCTGGGCCAGGACCGGCAGCGTCAGGCAAGTCAGGACCAGCGCGCAGGCAGTGCGTTTGTTCATCGGCATCCCTTCATGATTGGTGTCGCTAGAGATTAGCCAGTGGACACCAAATGGGATATTGACGCAACAAAATATTACATTTTTGACATGCATATGTGCCGTATTGAAAGCGCACACATGCATATTGAAAACGCCGCTTATTCCGGCGCCGGCGCGTCGATCGGGCGGTTGAGCAACTCATGCGCCAGCTTGAGCCCGGCCACCATGGTCGAAAACGCTTCCTGCTTGGCATCCTCGCTCGGCACGCGCAGCACGTACGACGGGTGATAGGTGGTAACGACCCAGCGTCCGTCGACTTTCATCGGCTTGCCCAGCGAATTCTTGAGGGTGACGTTGGCGGTGCGCAGCACCGATTTCAGCGCGGTGGCGCCGAGCGCCACGATGACGGTCGGATTGACTTGCGCCAGTTCCTTATCCAGCCAGTAATGGCAGGCCTCGACTTCGCGCTGGGCCGGCGTCTTGTGGAGGCGGCGCTTGCCGCGCGGCTCCCACTTGAAATGCTTGACGGCGTTGGTGACATAGATCGTGTCGCGGTCGACGCCGGCCGCGTCGCACACCTGGTCGAGCAGCTTGCCGGCCGGGCCGATGAAGGCATGGCCGGCCAGGTCTTCCTGGTCGCCCGGCTGCTCGCCGACGAACATGATGGGCGCGTGTTGCGGGCCTTCGCCGGGCACCGCCTGGGTCGCGAACTGCCATAGTTCACAGCGCCGGCACTCGTCGAGTTTGGTCGGCTGCTGGCGTTCGGGCTGGGCATCCGCCGGCGCGATCGGGATCGTCGTCCCCTTGCGCTGGCCGACGGCCTGGGCTTGGCCGATCTTGCGCGCGCCCATGGCGGCTTCGCTGATCATGTGCGGCACGATTTTCCCCTCCGGCAGGTTCTTCCAGCGGTCCGAGGTGATGTGCTGCTGCATCACCGCGGTGTTCAGGCGCGCCGGATTGAAGATGCTGCGGTAATAGGTCAGCCACAGGGCTTCGCCGCTGTCATCCAGGTCTTCGGCCTTGTCGACCAGCGGACCCGCGTTGTGCAGCGTGTGGCCATCCCACAGCACGCTGGCTTCGGGCGTGGCGATCATCCAGCTGACCTTGCCCATGCGGCTGACGAAATGTTGGGCCACCTGCGGCAGTACGTCGTGGCGCGGTTCGTACCAGGCAACGAAGCGCGGCGCGCCGGCATCCACCGGGCGTTCGCGGAAACGGATGTAGGCATGCATGTCGTGTTCCTCGCGCCGCACCGCCTTCACCATCGCATTCAGGCGGGCGCCGTCTTCGTCGGCCGGCGACTGCACGTCGTGCTCGCCCTGCTGCCAGCGCCACATGACGCGGTACAGGAAGGCCCAGCGGTCGGGCACGCGGCAGCAGGCGGCGGATTGCAGCATCTCCATCAGCGAGCGCGGCACATGGGGTGGATTTTTCGTGGGCACGGACACCGTGAACGCAGGCGGCGCGGTTTCAGCCGCGGCCGGCGCGCTCGAGAACAGATCGCCGCCGGCCTGCGGCGAGCTCCAGGTGATCGCCTCGGGCGGCACGCCCCAGACCAGCAGGTCGCGCGCCGCCTCGCGCCATGCGGCGAAGGTCTCGACCAGCAGCGGCTGGCCGGCCTGCACACGCAGGACCGCTGCCGGAAGCGCTGGCGCCGGCGCGCTCATGCGGCCTGTATTTCCGGAAACAGGTTCATCTGCTCGGGGGCGTCCGCCATGTTACGCCTGAGCAGCTCGGACGACACGGCGCCCTGCGCCGGCTTGTAGTCAGCGGTGACGACGAAGGGCGCCAGTTTTTTCAGGCTGCAGCGCAGACGCGACAGGTCTTCCCAGCGGATGCGGCGCAGCCGGCGCAGGTCGATCAGGCGCTTGGCCGAGCGCAGACCGATGCCGGGGATGCGCGCGATCATGGTTTCGTCGGCGCGGTTCAGGTCCATCGGGAAGTGCTCGCGGTTGGCCAGCGCCCAGGCCAGCTTGGGGTCGATGTCGAGCGCCAGGTTGCCGGATTGCGGCATCAGTTCGCCAGCGGTAAAACCATAGCCGCGCAGCAAAAAGTCAGCCTGGTACAGGCGGTGCTCGCGCAGCAGCGGCGGCGGCGCGGAGGGCACGCTGGACGGGCTTTGCGGGATCGGACTGAAGGCCGAGTAATACACGCGCTTGAGTTTGTAGCTGCCGTACAGGGTCTGGGCCGTGTTCAGGATGGTGTGGTCGTCGCTGGCGTCGGCGCCGACGATCATCTGGGTGCTCTGGCCGGCCGGGGCGAACACCGGCGCCTTGGGGTGGTCGTCCTTTTCGTCGAGCTTGGTGCGGATCGAGCCCATCGCCAGCTTGATCGTGTGCACGCTCTTTTCCGGGGCCAGCTTCTGCACGCTGTCCTGGGTCGGCAGCTCGATGTTGACCGACAACCGGTCGGCGTATTTGCCGGCCAGTTCGATCAGGCGCGGATCGGCATCCGGGATCGTCTTCAAATGGATGTAGCCGCGGAATTTATGGTCCACCCTCAGGCGCCGCGCGACTTCCACCAGCTGCTCCATCGTGTAGTCGCTGGACTGGATGATGCCGGAACTCAGGAACAAGCCGTCGATGTAGTTGCGCAGGTAAAAATCCTGGGTCAGCTTGACCACTTCGTCGACGTTGAAGCGGGCACGCGGCACGTTCGAGGTGCGCCGGTTGACGCAGTACTGGCAATCGTAGATGCAGAAGTTGGTCAGCAGGATCTTGAGCAGCGAGACACAGCGCCCGTCCGGCGTATAGCTGTGACAGATGCCCATGCCATTGGTGGCGCCGAGGCCGTCCTTGTCGACGGAATCGCGCTTGGGCGCGCCGCTGCTGGCGCAGGACGCGTCGTACTTGGCGGCATCGGCCAGGATTTCCAGCTTGTCTTTGAGTTCCATCTTGGCAGAAATACTGTATGGATGTACAGTATACCCCAGTTCCTTAGCGAAGCGCCGTGCGCGAACGCACCCATGTCGTATTTATGAGCCGGCAGTGGCGGGCTCCAGACACATCTCCGGGAAATCATGAAATATCTGACAAAAAAACGTTGGGCAAGCGTGCGCAGCGGACAAGCCGAGAGCGATGCCACCAGTTGGGGCAAGGCCTTGCGCGCCTACCGCGAACAGCTGGAAACCCTGCGCGGCACCCTGCCCGAGCACGTGTTCGCCTTCTTCGACCGCGCCGACATCCACGACGGCGAGCTGCTGCACCTGGATATCCGCGACGGCAGCCGGCCGGCGCCGCTGGACCAGCTGCCGCGGCCGTGGATCGTGCCCGGCGACCATCCGGTGCGGGTCGAGCTGGCCATCATGGATACCTACGACCGCCGGATCTGGGGACTGCGCTACAGCACCATCCGCCGCATCCTGGTCGATTTTCCTTCCGATAAGCCGCTGTTCCACCAGGACGGCGACGGCTTCGGCGACGTCGCCTGCCACGAGCTGAGCGCCTGTGGCGAAGGCTTCCTGCGCCACGAGATCCTGTTCGCCACCGGCGCCACGATCCTGATCGAGTTCAAGGATGTCGAGGTGCACAGCCGCCTGCGCCAGCCGGAAACGGTGCCGGCTTAAGCCGGGAAAACCTGGCGCAGGTGGCGCCTGAGCGACAGCAGGCCCGCATACTGGCCGCTGACCCAGACCGTGTTGGCGTCCATCGCCAGGTGCACGGCCTGCTGGTTCCAGCGCAGCAGCTGGGGCAGGCGCCTGCGGCAGACCCACAGGCCGGTTTCGGTATCGCTGGGCTGGAAGCCCAGCAGCGGCAGGTGCGCCTCGAGTGCGGCCAGAGCCTGGGCCCGGCCCGGCCCCTTGACGCCGAAGCGGGCCAGGCGCGTCAGGTAGACCGAGGGCAGCGCGCCGCCGAAGGCGCCGGCCACCGCCGGGATGCCGATCACGTGCGCATGCCAGGCCGACTGCACCAGCGCGCCGATGCCGACCCGCGGCACCAGCACGCATAACAGGTAACTCTGCAGCTGCGCGGCCGAACGGAACGGCCAGAAGCGCCGCAATCCGGTGTCCAGCAGGCGCAGTCTGGTCAATTCGATCTTCACGTCAGGCGCTTCCAACCAGGGTATCGGCCTGCGCCAGCATCGCCGGCGACATGCGCGCGGCGACGCGCTGCAGATAGCGTGCCGCCGACGCCAGCCCGGCGGCGCCGGCGCGGTGCAGCCAGGCATAGGCTTCGACCTGGTCCGGCGGGACGCCCTGCCCGGCCGCGTACATCACACCGAGGTTGAACTGGGCGCGCACATGGCCCTGGCGCGCCGCGCCCAGGTACCAGAAGTGCGCCGCCTCGTAGTCGCGCGCCACCCCGTGCGCGCTGTCGTAGCGCAGGCCGAGTGCGAACTGGGCCTGCGCATGGCCCTGCTCGGCCGCCTTGCGGTACCAGTCGCCGGCCTGGCGCGGGTCGACGCTGCCGCTGTCGTCGCGGTCCAGCAGCTGGCCCAGCATGTACTGGGCCGGCGCGTAATCCTGGTCGGCCGCCTTGCGGCACCAGTACAGGGCCTGCTGCAGGTCGGCCACGGCACCGCTGCCACTCGGTTGAACGCCCGCTTGCCCGCTCGCATAGCGCAGCGCCAGGTCGAACTGGGCACGCAGGTGGCCCTGTTCGGCGGCGCGGCGGGTCCAGTCGGCGGCCGCGCCGGCATCCCGGGGCACGCCCAGGCCGGCGGCGTACAGCAGCCCGAGATGGTATTGCGCGCCCGCGAACCCCTGCTCGGCGGCCTGGCGGTACCAGTGCGCGGCCTGGGCGTGATCCTGGTCGAGGCCCAGGCCGTTCTCGTAGCGCAGGCCGAGGTTGTCCTGGGCGCCGGCGTGACCCTGTTCGGCCGCCTTGCGAAACCAGTGCAGCGCCTGCACCGGATCGGGGTCGAGGTTGTGGCCATGGCCGTTGTCGTGGATCAGCGCCAGGTTGAATTGCGAGCTGGCGTGGCCCTGTGCGGCGGCCCGGCCATACCACTCGATCGCTTTGGCGCCGTCCTGCGGCAGGTCCTGGCCTTTGTCGTAGCGCAGGCCGAGGTTGAACTGGGCCGGCGCGTAACCCTGCTCGGCGGCCTTGCGCAACCAGTGGACGGCTTGCTGCGCGTCGCGCGGCACGCCCTGGCCGCTGTCATGGCGCAGCGCGAGATTGAACTGCGAGCGCGCGTGGCCCTGTTCGGCGGCGCGCCGGTACCAGGCCAGCGCCTGCGCCAGGTCCTGGGGCACGCCCTTGCCGCCTTCGTACATCATGCCGAGATTGTGCTGGGCGCCGGCGTCGCCCTGCCCGGCCGCCTGCGTGAACCAGTGCAGCGCCTGCTGCACGTCGGCGGCGACGCCCTGGCCCTTGGCGGACAGCCAGCCCAGGTTGTACTGGGCCGGCGCGTACCCCTGCTCGGCGGCCTGGCGGTACCAGTACACGGCCTGCACCAGGTCCCGGGTAATACCCGGTTCCGGTCCCCAACCGCGCTGGTACAACACCCCGAGGTTGTACTGGGCCTGTTCCAGGCCGCTGCTGGCGGCCATGCGGTACCAGGCCACCGCCAGTTCCTCGTTGCGCGGCACGCCCTGGCCGTTGACGTACATGAAGCCCAGGCTGTGCTGGGCGGTGGCGACGCCGCGCTCGGCCAACGCCTTGACTCGCAGGAATTCGGCGGTGTGGCGGCTTTCGTCCATCAGGCCGGAAAGGCCAGCATGCCGGGTGCGCCGCTCGGCACGCCCTGGGCGCGCAGCACGTCGATGAAGCGGCCCAGGGGCATCGGGCGGTAGTACAGGTAGCCCTGCATCGTCAGGCAGCCGTTGGCGCGCAGGTAGCGGGCCTGGGCATCGGTCTCGACGCCCTCGGCGATCAGGTTCAGGCCCAGCCCGCGCGCGATCGAGATGATCGCCAGCACCACCGGGTAGTGCCCGTGCTCGTCGTGGATCTCCTTGACGAAGGACTGGTCGATCTTGATGGTGTGGACCGGGAACCGGTGCAGGTGGGCCAGCGACGAGTAGCCGGTGCCGAAGTCGTCGATCGCCACCGACACGCCGAGCTGGCCCAGTTTGTTGAGCTGCTCGATCGCATGCTGCGGGTTGCGGATGCAGATGTTCTCGGTGATCTCGACCTCGATCTGGCCCGGCGCGATCCCGTGGCGCAGCAGCGCGCCGCGCATCTTCTCGAAGAATTCGCCGCGGTCCAGGTATTGCGGCGACAGGTTCAGCGACAGCTTGATCTGGCTGCCGCCGAGGCTGTTCCACTGCAGCATGTCGCGGCACAGGGCGACGATCATCCAGTCCGAGATCGGCAGCATCAGGCCGTTCTCTTCGGCGAAGGGCAGGAACTCGCCCGGCGACACCACGCCGCGGGTCGGATGGTTCCAGCGCATCAGCGCCTCGGCGCCGATGATGCGGCCGCTGATGGCGTCGATCTGCGGCTGGTAATACATTTCCAGCTCCTCGTTCTCGAGCGCCTTGCGCAGGCTCTGCTCGAGCGCGATCTTCTGGTGCGACACGTCCTGCATCGACGGATCGTAGAAGGCGTGGCCGTTCTTGCCCTGCCCTTTCACCTGGTACATGGCGATATCGGCGTGGCGCAGCAGCTCGTCGATCGATTCGCCGTGGCCCGGATAGATCGCGATACCGATCGAGGCCGAGATGTGGACTTCGTGGCCGTCCAGGTCGAACGGCAGGTGCAGGCAGTCGAGGAATTTGTCGGCCACCTGGCGCGCGTCGTCGCGGTCGCGCAGCTCGGGCAGCACGATGGTGAATTCGTCGCCGCCCTGGCGCGCCAGCGTGTCGCCCTTGCGCAGGCATTCCTTCAGGCGCCCCGCCACCTGCTGCAGCAGCTCGTCGCCTTTTACGTGGCCGAGGGTGTCGTTGACCAGCTTGAAGCGGTCGAGGTCGATGAACATCACCGCGAGCTCGGTCTGCTTGCGCTTGGCCTGGATCACGGCCAGGCCGAGCCGGTCCTTGAACAGGATGCGGTTCGGCAGGTCGGTCAGGATGTCGTGGTAGGCCTGGTACGAGATCACCTCTTCCGCGCGCTTGCGGTCGGTGATGTCGCGCGCCACGCCGTAGGTGCCGAAGAATTCGAGCTTCCTGACTTCCTGGTCGGGCACGTGCATGCCGATCGCGTTCAGCGAGATCGTCATCAGGGTGTTGTTGAAGGTGCGCTCGTGGGTGGTGTTGGCGTGGCACTTCAGGCGCAGTTCGACGTTGCGCGAGGCGCGTTCGTCGACGCGGCGCTCGTTGAACACGTAGCGCGCGCG
Organism: Burkholderiaceae bacterium; assembly: GCA_022701635.1. GTDB lineage: Bacteria > Pseudomonadota > Gammaproteobacteria > Burkholderiales > Burkholderiaceae_D > Telluria > Telluria phyllosphaerae. The sequence goes on from JAKOOD010000322.1 coordinate 16,531, forward strand.
CTCCAGGTCCTCGTCGTGCACCAGGATCGAATAATGCTGGCCGATCAGCTCGTCGCGCCGGTAGCCCAGCAGCTGGTAGGCGCGGTCGTTGATGAAGGTGAAGCGGCCCTCGTGGTTCAGCGTGTAGATGATGTCGGGCGAGGAGTCCACCAGGTAGCGGTACATCTTCTCCGAGTTTTCCAGCTGGTTCGCCATGAAGGCGTTCGACTGCGCCAGGCGGCGCTGCTCCAGCGCGTTGGCGACCGTCTTCAGCAGTTCTTCGCGGCTGTAGGGCTTGCGCAGGTAGTCGTAGGCGCCGCGCTTCAGGGCGCCGATCGCCGCATCGATCCCGACCTCGCCGCTCATCACGATGACATCGGCGTCGATGCCCTTCTCGTTGATGAAATCCATGATCTGGTGGCCGCCGATGTCGGGCAGGCGCAGGTCGAGCAGCACCAGGTCGAAGCGCAGCTTCGCTAACTGGGCCAACGCTTCGCCGCCGGTGGCGGCGGTCACGAGCTGGTAGCCGCGGCCCTGCAGCAGTTCGTACAGGGACGTGAGCAGGCGCGGTTCGTCGTCGACCAGCAGGAGTCTGGGCTGGTCCATCAGGCCGGGTGCAGCGTTGCCGTCGGCGTGGACCGGAAACGGCAAGGGTGCGGGGGCGCTGGCTGAGAATGGATTCATTGTTGCCTTATACGGATCCGAGCGCGCGCGCCGGCAATGTGGCCGGGGCGCTGGCGCCGGCGTGCGCCGGCAGCAGGATTTCAAAACTGGTGCCGGTGGCGCCGCTGCGGCAGGCGATATGCCCGTTCAGCTGCGTGACCAGGCTGTGCACGATCGACAGGCCGAGACCGTGGTGCGGTCCCGGCTTCGTGCTCTTGACGGCGGCGAACAGGTTGGCCAGCACCTCGCGCGGCAGGCCGGGACCGCTGTCGGCAATGACCAGCTCGACGTACAGGTTGCGTTCGCGGTTGACATGGCCGCGGTTGGCGATCTCGATGCGGCCGCCGCGGTCGCTCAAGGCCTCGATGGCGTTCTTGACGAGGTTGACCAGGATTTGCTTGATCGCGTCCGGGTCGCCTTCGACGCGGCTGTCCTGGCCGGCCATGCCGACCACGATCTCGACGTTGGACGGCACGAAATCGGTAGTGCGGAACAGGCGCAGCACGTCGTCGACCACCTTCGCCACGTCGGCGCCGCGGCTGCCGTCGAAGGCGCCGTTCGCCATCGGATCGGTCTCGGTCAGGCTGTTGACCAGCTGCCCGACGCGGTCGATCTCGTCATGCAGCACCGACAGCTCGCTGCCGACCGGCTCCTGGCGTTCCAGCTTGCTGTCCAGGACCGACAGGTAATTCTTGATGATGGCCAGCGGGTTGTTGACCTCGTGGACCACGCGGCGCGAGGCTTCGCGGTATTCCTCGGCCACGTTGGCCAGCTGGCGGTGCGCCTGGCCGCGCGCCTGGATCGCTTTCTCGAGCGCGGCCGCGGCCTGGTTGCCGAACGATTGCAGGAAGCGCTCGCGCTTCTGGCAGGACGGCAGCTGCCAGCTGGCGACGCCGCCGACCAGCACGCCCAGGCAGCGGCCGCCGGCGACCAGCGGCACGCACACCATCGATTCGGCGCCGAGCATGCGCAGCAGCTGCTCTTCCGGCAGGCCGAGCGGGCGGTCGCGGCGCACGAAGGCCAGCTTGCGCTCCAGCGCCGCCTGGGCCACGGCGCCGCCCTTGGCCAGCGACACCGCGAATTCGGCGATGCGCTGCTGGCTGCCGACCGCCGCCCCGACCAGTGACTGGCCGGTCGGATTTTCCAGCAGCACCAGCGCATTCTCGAAATCGAACAGGATGCGCGCCGAGCGCGTCATCGATTCCAGCAGCCCGCTTTCGCCGTGTCCGCTTTTATCGCCATCCTGCTGCTGGCGTGTGAAGACCTGGCCGATTTCCGAGACCAGCACCAGGTTGCGCACCTCTTCGTTCAGGCGCTGCTGCACCGGGTCGCTCGGCGGCGGCGGCGCATAGGCCGACGGCACCGGGACGTCGTCGGCGCCGGCCAGGTCGATGCCGAGGTGGATCGCCGACTTTTCGACCTGGCGCGTGGCGCCGGCCAGCATGGCGTCGGCATCCTCAGGGTCCAGGCCGCACAGCCTGCAGGCTTCGATCATCTGCGCGATGTCGTCGGCATGGTAGGCCAGCACGTGGGCGGTGCGCAGGATGCGGATCAGGGGGTGCGCGGCTTCCAGGCGCTCGCTCGGCTCGTGGTGGTACAGCACCGAATCGGCCAGGAAGGAATCCAGCTGCCAGCGTTCGATCAGCCAGGCGCCGGCTTCGGTATGGGTGATCTGCAGCGTGCGCTGCTCGACCGCGCACAGGTCTTCGTCGTCGTGCGCCAGGAAGTTATAAGCGTATTCCTTGGGCGCCGTGGCCAGCAGCGCCAGGCGGCCGACATTGTGCAGCAGGCCGGCCAGGTAGGCTTCCTCGGACTGGGCATAGCCGGTACGGCGCGCGATCTCGCGCGCCAGCACCGCCGTCGTCAGCGATTGCTTCCAGAAACCGCGCAGGTCGGTGGCGCCGGAATTCGGGAAGCTGTTGAAGGTCTGGAACACCGAGTCGCCGATCACCAGGATCTTGATCATGTCGGTGCCGAGCGCCATCATCGACTGCTCGAGGCTGACCTGGCGGGCGCCGCGATGGTAAGCCGAGCTGTTGGCAACGCCCAGGATCTTGCCCGTCATGCCGGCGTCGGTGGCCACCAGTGCCGCCAGTTCCGCCATGCCCAGATCGTCCGCCTGCAAGTGGGCGAGCAATTTGATGAGAATCTGAGGCATGGCCGGCAATCGTGCGATCAGCAAACGATTGCGTATGTCCTGGTCTGATTGTATTGAGTCAAGCACGGCCGCCACATTCTTGGGAAAGTGGCGGCCATTTCGGCACAGCCGCCACGAGATATCTTATTTTTAATCTTTCGAGAAGAGCAATTTTTTGGGCTCTGTTCTCATAATGAAAACGTGTCTTAGCATATATACATTTCTGGCCGGGAACAACAATTTCTAAGATAAGTGATGTGTTTTAGAGTCACAAATGGCCGAAATGTATCGATTTTGATCAAACGATGATCGCATACCTATATGACAGGTCTGCGATCTTTGCGCAAGCCGCTCATGCCAATCCGTTGCGCCGACGGTAATGGCGCGACACCATCCAGCACGCCAGCGAGGCCAGCGCAAAGGCTGCCTGGCCGAGCGCCATCGCCAGCACCGAATGGGTCAGTGCCGGCGCCACGATGCCGGCCACGATCGCGCCCATCAGCGTGGTCAGGAAGGATTGGCAGGAAGCCGCGGTGCCGCGGATATGCGGGAACAGGTCGAGCGCCAGCAGGGTCGCGCTGGGGTTGATGACCGAACTGCCGAAGTTATAGAAGAACATCGGCAGCACGGTCCACGGCAGTGCCGGCGGGAAGAAGCCGTGATAGCTCACGCTGAAGGCCACCGCGGCCAGCATGAAGGCATAGCCGATCCCGATCTGGCGCGAGAAATGCATCTTGCCGGCCAGCCGGTTGGCCGCCAGCGCACCCAGGAAGATGCCGCCTACGGCCGGCACGAACAGCCAGGCGAAGTCCGACGGCCCCAGGTGCAGGTGCACCGGCAGCAGCACCGGCGCACCCGAGATGAACAGGAACATGCCGCCGAAATTGAAGGCGGTGACGCCCGACTTCATCTGGAATTGCACCGAGCTGAAGATGTCCCAGTAACTCCTGGCCAGGAAGCGCGGGTTGAACGGCTGGCGCTGCTCTTTCGGCACGGTTTCCGGCAGGTGCTGCCAGCACACCCACCACAGGCCCAGGCTGAACACCAGCAGGCCGAGGAAGATGGCGCGCCAGTCGAACAGGGTCACCACCCAGCCGCCCAGCACCGGCGCGATGGCAGGCGCGATCGAGAAAATCATCGTCACCATCGACAGCAGGCGCGCGGCCGGCGCATCCGAATACAGGTCGCGGATGATGGCGCGGCCCACCACCACCCCGGCACCGGCCGAGATGCCCTGCATGATGCGGAAGATCCACAGGTAGTGCACCGAATGCGCGGACGCGCAGCCGAGCGTGCCGACCGCGAACACGACCAGGCCGACCAGGATCACGTTGCGGCGCCCGAAGGCGTCCGACAGCGCGCCGTGCCACAGCGACATGACGGCAAAGGCCAGCATGTAGGCGGTCAGCGTCTGCTGGACTTCGATCGAGGTCGCGTGCAGGTTGTCCTGGATCGCCGGGAAGGCCGGCAGGTAGGCGTCGACCGAGAACGGTCCCAGCATCGCCAGCGCGGCCAGCAGTGCGGCCAGGCCGCCGGCCGACAGCATCGTGACCTTGTGCGGCGCGGGCAGCGGGACCGGGGTGACGGGATCCTTCGGCAGGTTGTCGGGTTCTGGTTCGGGCAGCATGGTTATGGTTGTGCCGGTTTGGCGTCCGGTTTGGCGCCGTCGCGGCGGTTGAAGCCGGCGACCATGTCGAAGCGGAACAGGCGGCATTCGAGCGCGCCGTTGAAGAACGGGGTCTTGCGCGACTCCTTCAGGCGCAGCATCTTGGGCACGCCCAGGTCGGCCGTGAACAGGTACACGGTCCAGCCGGCGAAGCGCTGCTTCAGGGTGCTCGACAGCTGCTGGTAGAAGCCCACCGCCATCTCGTCCTGCGGGATGGTGGAATCGCCGCGCACGCCGATCCGCTCGCCGTACGGCGGATTGGTGACCACCAGGCCCGGGGTGGCGGTCGGTGCCTGCACCTGCTGCGCCTCGATCTGCTTGAGCGGCACTTCGAACAGGACGCCGGCCGCGCGCAGGTTATGGCGCGTCATCGCCACCATGTCGCCCGAGATGTCGGAACCGAAGATGGTCGGCTCGCCCGGCAGCGGGTTCGGCTTGATCGCCGCCTTCATGTCCTGCCAGGCCTGGCGCTCGAAGTTGGCGAACTGCTCGAAGGCGAAGCGGCGGCGCGCACCCGGCGGGACGCCCTGCACCATCTGGGCGGCCTCGATCAGGATCGTGCCGGAACCGCACATCGGGTCGAACAGCGGCACGCCCGGCTTCCAGCCGGCCACGCGCAGCAGGCCGGCGGCCAGGTTCTCGCGCAGCGGCGCGTCGCCGGTCTCTTCGCGCCAGCCGCGCTTGAACAGCGCCTCGCCCGAGGTGTCCAGGTAGATCGTGAAATTGCGCGCGTCGAGGAAGCCGACGATGCGCATGTCAGGCTCGCGCGTGTCGACCGACGGGCGCTTGCCGAACTGGTCGCGGAAGCGGTCGCACACGGCGTCCTTGATCTTCAGCGTCGTGAATTCCAGGCTTTTCAGCGGCGACTTGATGGCGGTGAGGTCGACGCGGATGGTGTGGTCGACACTGAACCAGTCTTCCCAGGGCTGCTCGAGCACCAGGTCGTAGATGTCGTTCTCGTTGCTGTAGGTTTTATTTGCCATGCGCATCAGCACGCGCGAGGCGATGCGCGAATGCAGGTTGAGGCGGTAGGCGTCGAGCATGTCGCCCGAGCAGTGGACGCCGCCGGGCACCTGGTTGTGGACCTTCAGCGTTTTACTCTCGGTGGTTTGTGCGATCTCGGCGAGTTCGTCGGCGAGGGCTTGTTCCATGCCGCGGGGGCAGGGGCAGAAATACGAGGTCATCGGGGGTACCTTTTGTCCGTTGTGGTGGGGGCCTCGCAAACCTGCTGCACGTTGCAGATTTGGCCGGGCCGCGTAGGCCTGCGATGCTCGCGACGGTTTGCGAGGCCCCTGTTGGTTTCAAAACAAAAAACAAACGGCCGGAGTCTCCGGCCGCCATTACTACAATGGTAGCGGAAGCTTAGAACGGCTTGACCACGACCAGAATCACAATCGCAATCAGCAGCAGTACCGGCGCTTCGTTAAACACGCGGAACCACTTGTGGCTGCGCGTGTTCACGCCGCGCTCGAACTTTTTCAGCAGCGATCCGCACGCGTGATGGTAGCCGATCACCAGGATCACCAGCGCCAGTTTCGCATGCAGCCAGCCGCCGCGGATGCCGTAGCCCAGCCACAGCCAGAGACCCAGCAGCAGCGCCGGCAGCGCCAGCATCGTGGTGAAGCGGAACAGGCGGCGCGCCATGCCGAGCAGGCGCTCGAGTGCCGCCGGATTGGTTTCCTGGGCCAGGTTCACGTAGATGCGCGGCAGGTAGAACAGGCCGGCGAACCAGGAGGCGACGAAGATGATGTGGAAGGCTTTGATCCAGAGGTACATGTCATTCCTTGCGGGTCGGAGCCCGGTTCACGCGGGTGGGCTCTGACCCCAACTGATTATATTTAGAGTTGGCTCATGAACGTCGCCCCTGCGCAGGCAGGGGTCCAAGTTCGTGGTGTAGCCGACAACTTGGATCCCTGCCTGCGCAGGGACGACGTGCGAGCGTTGTCGGTTACGTGCGGGCGTTGCCGGTCATTCGCGGATCTCGCCGTGGCCGAACACGACATACTTCAACGACGTCAGCCCTTCCAGCCCGACCGGCCCGCGCGCATGCAGCTTGTCGTTCGAGATCCCGATCTCGGCGCCCAGGCCGTACTCGAAGCCGTCGGCGAAGCGGGTCGAGGCGTTCACCATCACCGAAGCCGAATCGACCTCGCGCAGGAAGCGCATGGCGTCGCTGTAGTCTTCGGTGACGATGGCGTCGGTGTGCTTCGACGACCAGGTGTTGATATGCTCGATCGCGGCGTCGATGCCGTCGACGATCTTCACCGCCAGGATCGGCGCCAGGTATTCGGTGCGCCAGTCCTCCTCCGTGGCCGGCACCAGGTGCGGGTAGCCCTGCAGGATGGCCAGCGCTTCCGGGTCGGCGCGCAGCTCGACCTCTTTCGTCGCATACAGCTCGGCCAGCCGCGGCAGCACCGTGGGGGCGACGGCGCGCGCCACCAGCAGCGTCTCCATCGTGTTGCAGGTGCCGTAGCGGTGGGTCTTGGCGTTCATCGCGATTCTAGCAGCCTTGGCGAGATCGGCCTTGGCGTCGATGTAGACGTGGCAGATGCCGTCCAGGTGCTTGATCATCGGAACCGTCGACTCTTTCATCAGGCGCTCGATCAGGCCCTTGCCGCCGCGCGGGACGATCACGTCGACGTATTCCGGCATCGTGATCAGGGCGCCGACGGCGGCGCGGTCGACCGTGTCCACCACCTGCACGCCATGCTCGGGCAGGCCGGCGCCGCGCAGGCCCTCGGCCACCAGCGCGGCCAGCGCGCGGTTGCAGTGGATCGCTTCGGAGCCGCCGCGCAGGATGGCGGCATTGCCGCTCTTGATGCACAGGCCGGCCGCATCCACGGTCACGTTCGGACGCGCTTCGTAGATGATGCCGATCACGCCCAGCGGCACGCGCATCTGGCCGACCTGGATGCCGCTCGGGCGGAATTTCATGCCGCTGATTTCGCCGATCGGGTCCGGCAGCGCGACGATCTGGCGCAGGCCGTCGACCATGGTGGCGATCGCCTTGCTCGACAACGCCAGGCGGTCGAGCAGGGCCGGCGCCAGGCCGTTGGCACGGGCGGCGTCGAGATCGCGCGCGTTGGCGTCGACCAGGGCCGGCGCGTCGCGTTCGATGGCGGCGGCGATCAGGAGCAGGGCCTGGTTGCGGGTGGCGCTGTCGGCGCGGGCCATGGCGCGCGAGGCGCTTCTCGCCTGGCGGCCGATGGTGTACATGTATTCAGTGATGTCCATTGTGCAGTCCGGTTTATTTCACGAAGCGACCCGCAGCGCCAGCTGCAGCATCGCATCCCAGGCATCGCCCGCGAACTGCTTCGCGCGCAAGCCCTTGACCATCTTGTCGACCTGGGCCGCCTGCTGCAGCGCCGCTTCCAGGGTCGGCAGCGACATCCGGCGCAGCGCCGGCTCCATCATCCGTTCGCGCGGACCCCAGATGCGGTATTCCTTCAGCAGCGCACCGAGCGGGCGACCCTGCGCCATGCCGGCTTTCAATTTTAGCAGCGTGCGGATTTCCTCGGACACCGCCCACAGCACCAGCGGCAGCGCCTCGCCCTCGCCTTTCAGGCCTTCCAGCATGCGCACCAGGCGCGCCGGATCGCCGGCCAGCATCGCTTCGGACAGCTTGAACACGTCGTAGCGCGCCACGTTCAGCACCGCGTCATGCACCTGCTCATAAGTCAGCTTGCCCGGCTCGTACAACAGGCCCAGCTTCTGGATTTCCTGGTGCGCCGCCAGCAGGTTGCCTTCCACGCGATCGGCGATGAAGTCGAGGCCGTGGCGGTCGGTGCCCTGCCCCTGGCTGCTTAAGCGCATGCCGATCCAGTTCGGCAGCTGGGCGCGTTCCACGTTCGGAATCTCGATGTAGACCGCGGCCTGCTGCAGCTGCGCCACCCAGGCCGCCTTGGCCGTCTGCCAGTCGAGCTTGGGCAGCGTGATCAGGGTCAGGTTGTCCGGGTTCAGGTCCTTCGCGTAGTTCTGCAGCGCCGCGCTGCCGTCCTTGCCCGGCTTGCCGCCGGGGATGCGCAGCTCGATCAGCTTCTTGTCGCCGAACAGGGACATTTCCTGGTTGGCGGCCAGCAGCTCGCCCCACTTGAAACTGCGCTCGACCGTGAGCACGTCACGCTCGGAAAAGCCCTGCGCCCGCGCCCGCGCGCGGATCTTGTCCGCCGCTTCCAGCGCCAGCAGGTGCTCGTCGCTGGTGATCACGTACAGGGGCGCGAGCCCCTTGGCGAGGTGCCCGTCGAGCGCCTCAGGCCGAAGTTGCATGGGTGTGCCCTCTTACGTCGCCGGTTTCATCGCGGCCAGGCGGCGCATGATCTGTTGTACCAGGTCGGCCTGCATGTCGCGGTACAGCAGCGCTTCTTCGGATTCCTTGGCCAGCACCTGGGTCTCGTCGAAGGCCATGTTCCGGCGCAGCGAGATCTCGGCCGGTGCCATCAGCTCGACGCCTTTCGGGTCGCGTACCGTGAACGTCAGCGTGTAGGTCAGCAGGTATTCGCGCGCACGGCCCAGGCTGTTCAGCGACAGGATCTGCTTGCCGCGGTTCTCGCTCAGCACCACCAGCTGGGCCTCGGCCGCGGTGGCCGAGTCGGCGATGCTCACGCCGCCCGCGCGCAGGTTGCGCTTGAGTTCCGTGCCCAGCGCCGAGTTGTCCGGAAAGCCGATGTAGAAACTGTGGAAGGGCATCGTATAGCTGCCGTTCGAACCGCGCAGCTGGAAGCCGCAGCCCGGCAGCGCCACGGCCACCGCCATGGCGGCAGCCGCGCGCAGCACCACCCTTCTTTTGGAGGAGGAGATGGTCATCGCTTACACCACGATGTTGATCAGTTTGCCGGGGACGACGATGACCTTCTTCGGCGTGCCTTCGACGAACTTCTGCACCGCTTCCGAAGCCAGGGCGGCGGCTTCGATGGCGGCCTTGTCGGCATCCTTGGCGACCTTGACCGCGCCGCGCAGCTTGCCGTTCACCTGGATCATCATCTCGATTTCCGACTGTTCCAGCGCCGCCGGGTCGACCGCCGGCCACTGCACGTCGAGGATGTCGCCGTACTTGGCGGCATAGCCGAGTTCCGTCCACAGCGCGTGGGTGATGTGCGGCGCCACCGGGTTCAGCATGCGCAGGAAGATCGACAGGCCTTCGGCGATCACGGCGTCGCCGGCGGCGCCGTCGGCCAGCTTGGCCGACTCCAGGGTATTCAGCATCTTCATGCAGGCCGATACCACGGTGTTGTACTGGATGCGCTTCAGGTCGTAGTCGGCCTGCTGCAGCACTTTATGGACTTCGCGGCGCAAGGTCTTCTGGGCGTCGTCCATCGTGCCCTGCTGCTGGGCGGCCAGGCTTGCTGCGACGCGCTCGCGCTGGGCATAGGCGAAGGCCCAGACGCGGCGCAGGAAGCGGCTGGCGCCTTCCACGCCCGATTCCGACCATTCCAGCGTCTGCTCCGGCGGCGCCGCGAACATGGTGAACAGGCGCGCGGTGTCGGCGCCGTACTGCGCGATCTGGGCTGCCGGGTCGATGCCGTTGTTCTTCGACTTCGACATCTTCTCGGTGCCGCCGATGATGACCGGGGCGCCGTCGGCTTTCAGCGCGGCGGCCTGCGGACGGCCGCGGTCGTCGAACACCAGGTCGACGTCCGCCGGGTTGAACCAGGTCTTCTTGCCCGCCGCATCCTCGCGGTAATAGGTCTCGTTCAGCACCATGCCTTGGGTGAGCAGGTTGACGAAGGGCTCGTCGAATTTGACGAGGCCGAAGTCGCGCATCACCTTGGTCCAGAAGCGCGCGTACAGCAGGTGCAGCACGGCGTGTTCGATGCCGCCGATGTACTGGTCCATCGGCATCCAGTAATCGTTGCGGGCCGGGTCGACCATCGCGTCGTTCGAGCCCGGCGAGGTGTAGCGCATGTAGTACCAGGACGAGTCGATGAAGGTGTCCATCGTATCCGTCTCGCGGCGCGCCGGCTTGCCGCAGCACGGGCAGTCGACCTTCAGGAAGGCTTCGTGCTTCTTCAGCGGGTTGCCGCTGCCGTCCGGGACGCAGTCTTCCGGCAGCACCACCGGCAAGTCTTTTTCAGGGACCGGCACGGTGCCGCAGGCGTCGCAGTGGATCATCGGGATCGGCGTGCCCCAGTAGCGCTGGCGCGAGATGCCCCAGTCGCGCAGGCGGAAGGTGACCTTCTTGTCGCCCAGGCCCTTCTCGGCCAGGTCGCCCGACACCGCGTTGACGGCGGCGATGTAGTCCAGGCCGTCGTAATGACCCGAGTTGACGATGACGCCGCGTTCCTTGTCGCCGTACCACTCCTGCCAGCCGTCCAGCGAGAAGGTCTCGCCCTCGACGGCGACCACCTGCTTGATCGGCAGGTCGTACTTCTTGGCGAACGCGAAGTCGCGCTCGTCGTGGGCCGGCACGCCCATCACGGCGCCGTCGCCGTAGGTCATCAGCACGTAGTTGCCGACCCAGACCGGCACTTCTTCGCCGGTGATCGGATGGATGACGGTCAGGCCGGTCGGCATGCCCTTCTTTTCCATGGTCGCCATGTCGGCTTCGATCACGGAACCCTGCTTGCACTCGGCGATGAAGGCCTGCAGTTCCGGATTGTTCTTGGCGGCCTGGGCCGCCAGCGGGTGCTCGGCGGCGACCGCGCAGAAGGTCACGCCCATGATGGTGTCGGCGCGGGTGGTGAAGACGTACAGCTTGCCGTCGTTGATCGGTTCACCGGCGTCGTCGGTGATCACGTGCGGGAAGGCGAAGCGCACGCCGACCGATTTGCCGATCCAGTTGGCCTGCATGATGCGCACGCGCTCCGGCCAGCCCGGCAGCTTGTTGTCGACGTAGTCGAGCAGCTCCTCGGCGTAGTCGGTGATGCGCACGTAGTACATCGGGATTTCGCGCTTCTCGATGGTCGCGCCCGAACGCCAGCCCTTGCCGTCCACCACCTGCTCGTTGGCAAGCACAGTCTGGTCGACCGGGTCCCAGTTCACGGTGCCGGTCTTCTGGTAAATGATGCCCTTCTCGAGCATCTTCAGGAACATCCACTGGTTCCACTTGTAGTATTCCGGCTTGCAGGCGGTCATCTCGCGCGACCAGTCGATCGCCAGGCCCATCGACTCCATCTGGCTGCGCATATGGGCGATGTTCGAATAGGTCCATTCCGCTGGCGGCACGTTATTGGCCATCGCCGCATTCTCGGCCGGCATGCCGAAGGCGTCCCAGCCCATCGGCATCAGCACGTTGTAGCCGTTCATCCGCAGGTAGCGGTACATCACGTCGTTGATCGTATAGTTGCGCACGTGACCCATGTGCAGCTTGCCCGACGGGTAAGGCAGCATCGAGCAGGCGTA
>JAKOOD010000326.1 GCA_022701635.1 Burkholderiaceae bacterium
CAAGGGCGTGCCGATGGGCGGCACCGTGGCCAAGGAATCGAACCGCCAGGCGGTGCAGCACCAGGCGGGCGGCACCATCGCGCAGATACTGGTGCGCGACGGCGACATGGTGGAGGCCGGCCAGGTGCTGGTACGGATGAATCCGGTCGTGGCCCAGTCGGAGGTCGACATGACCGACAGCCAGTACCTGACCGCGCTGGCGGTGCAGGCGCGCCTGGAAGCCGAGCAGGCTGGCACGACATCGATCAAGTTTCCTGAAGCGCTGGATCAGCGGGCAGGCGATCCGCGCGTGGCCGGCATCATGAGCCTGCAGCGCGGGCTGCTGGCCTCGCGCCAGGCTTCGCTGCAGAACGAACTGGCCGGCGTCGACGAGAGCATCGCCGGCCTGAAAATGCAGGTGCAGGGCCTGCAGGCGTCGCGCGACAGCAAGAAGGAACAGGTCGCCATCCTCAAGGAGCAGCTGGCCGGCATGCGCGACCTGGCGAAAGAAGGCTACGTGGCGCGCAACCGCCTGCTCGACCTGGAGCGCACCGATGCCCAGCTGGGCGGCGCCATCTCGGAAGACATCGGCAACATCGGCCGCGCCCAGCGCCAGGTGGCGGAACTCACGCTGCGCAAGGCCCAGCGCCTGCAGGACTACCAGAAGGAAGTGCGCACCCAGCTGACCGACGTCCAGCGCGAAGCCGAAGCCCAGGGGGCGCGCCTGCAGGCGCAGAAGTTCGAGCTGTCCAACGTCGAAGTGAAAGCGCCGGCCGCCGGCACCGTGGTCGGCCTGGCCGTGTTCACGCCGGGCGGCGTGGTGCCGGCCGGTTTCCGCATGATGGACATCGTGCCCAGCGGCGACGCGCTGGTGGTCGAGGGCCAGCTCCCGGTCAACCTGGTCGACCGCGTGCATCCGGGCTTGAAAACCGAGCTGATTTTCTCGGCCTTCAACGCCAACCGCACGCCGCACATCGACGGCGTGGTCGAGCAGGTGGCGGCCGACCGCAGCGTCGACGAGCGCAGCGGCACCGCGTTCTATAAGGTGCGGGTGAAGGTGACGCCGAAGGGCGCGCGCATGGTGGCCGAACACCACATGGACATCCGTCCCGGCATGCCGGTCGAGCTGTTCGTGAAGACCGGCGAACGCACCATGATGAATTACCTGCTCAAGCCGGTGCTGGACCGTGCCCGTTCGGCCTTGAGCGAAGAGTGAACACGATGCGTTTGACATTGACATTGAAATTGACATTGACATCGACCTTGAGCGCGGCGCTGGCGCTGTCGGCCATCATGGCTGACAGTGCCAGCGCCGTCACCCTGCAGCAGGCCTACGAGGCCGCGCTGAAGAACGACCCGACTTACCGGATGGCGTATTACGACCGCGAAGCCAGCAAGGAAAACCGCGTCATCGGCCGCGCCGCCCTGCTGCCGAGCGTGTCGGCCAACTATGCGCTGAGCCGCAACGTGGCCGACGTCGACACGCTGCAGCAGAACGTCCTCGGCATCGGCGACGCCCGCTTCCTGACCCATCCGCACTACCTGAGCCGCTCGGCCGGCGTGCAGCTGCGCCAGCCGATCCTGAACCTGGACGGCGTGGCGCGCTACCGCCAGGGCAAGGTGGCGGCCGAGCAGGGCGAAGCGGCCTTCGAGGCCAGCACCGACGACGTCGCGGTGCGCGTGGCCAGCGCCTACATGGATGCGTTGTTCGCCGACGACCAGGTCGCCCTCTCGACAGTGGCGCGCGACATGGTCGTCGAGCAGGTGCACGTGAACGACCGCCTGTTCGAGAAAGGCGAGGGCACCCGCACCGACATGCTGGAAACCCAGGCCCGGCTCGAGCTGGCCGAGGCCCAGCTGACCGAAGCGCAGGATAACGCCGTCGCCGCGCGCGCGACCCTGGCCGGCATCATCGGCATGGACCCGGGGCCGCTCGACAAGCTGGGCGATCACTTCCGACCGGCCGGCATCGCGCCGTCCGGTTTCGAAGACTGGGAACGGATCGCGCGCGAACGCAATCCGGAACTGGCGGCCGCGCGCCTGGCGGTGGAAAACGCGCGTCTCGAGATCGACAAGAACCGCGCCGGCCATTATCCGCGCGTGGACTTGGTCGCCGCCTACAGCCGCGGCGACGCGGAATCGATCAACACCTATACCCAGAACACGGTGAACCGCGCGATCGGCGTGCAGGTCAACATCCCGATCTACCAGGGCGGCGCCGTCAGTGCCGCCACGCGCCAGGCGGCGGCCGGCTACGGACGCGCCCAGTCCGACCTCGACGCGCGGACCAGCAAGGTGCTGGTCGAACTGCGCAAGGCGCACAGCCTGGTGCAGTCGAGCGTGCGCAAGATCGAGGCGCTGGACAAGGCGGTGGCTTCCGGCAAGCTGTTGATGACGGCGACCGAAAAGAGCATCCAGGGCGGGGTGCGCATCAACCTGGACCTGTTGAATGCGCAGCAGCAGTTATATACGAGCCAGCGCGACCTGGCGCAGGCGCGCTATTCGTATCTGATCGGGTTATTGCGGCTGCGCGCGGCTGCGGGGACGCTGGATGGGGGGAGTGTGAAGGAAGTGGCGGCGTATTTTCGCCAATAGCAGTGGTGCTGCTACGTCGTCCCCGCGAAGGCGGGGACCCATACTGAGTAACAGAATTCGGTCTCTCAGAATACGGACTTCGGAAATTCAGCATGGGTCCCCGCCTGCGCGGGGACGACGTGCTGACGAAGAAATCAGCGTTATCGATTACCGAGCCGCAGCAGCAGCCGCATCCGCAGCCTGCTCACCCGCCGGCTTCGCACAATGCGGACACGACACCCCCACCACATACTCGGGCGCCAGCTGCTGGCGCGGCGTCACCACCGCGCGGCAGGCGAAGCATTGCACGGTTTCGGTCGGCTCCAGCTTCGGGTTCAGCGCGGTACGGTAGTCGAACACGAAGCAGTCGCCGTTGTAGTGGTCGCCACCGACTTCCTCGAAATACTTCAGGATGCCGCCCTCGAGCTGGTACACGCGGTCGTAGCCGATGTTCTGCATGTGGATCGCCGCCTTTTCGCAGCGGATGCCGCCGGTGCAGAAGGTGACCACGGTCTTGCCCTGCAACTCGTCCTTGTGGGCGGCCGCCACGGCGGGAAATTCGGTGAACTTGTCGATGCGGTAGTCCAGCGTGTTGCTGAACGTGCCGACGTCGACTTCGAAGGCATTGCGGGTTTCCATCATGACGACCGGGACGCCGTCGTCGTCATGGCCCTGGTCGAGCCAGCGCTTGAGCGTCTTCGGATCGACCGACGGCGCGCGGCCGAGTTCCGGCTTGATCAGCGGCATGCGCATCGTGATGATTTCCTT
Source organism: Burkholderiaceae bacterium (assembly GCA_022701635.1). Lineage (GTDB taxonomy): Bacteria > Pseudomonadota > Gammaproteobacteria > Burkholderiales > Burkholderiaceae_D > Telluria > Telluria phyllosphaerae. The sequence goes on from JAKOOD010000326.1 coordinate 3,322, forward strand.
CTTGATGCGCACCAGCATGCGGCGATGCGACTGCTCGTTCGACAGGCTTTCCTTCCACTCCAGGTCGGCCAGGCGGGCGTCGCTGCGGACCCAGGCCAGGTAGTCGTCGATGTGCTCGCGCGTGCCGGACAGGAACATGTTGATCCCTTCCGGCGTCAGCAGCACCGTGCCCTTGAGGCCAAGCTTCTCGCACAGCGCCTGGTATTGCGGACGCAGTTCTTCGAGGTTGTCGAGGGAGATGAATTTGTAGGCGGCGATGTTGACGTACATGATGGAAGAAATGAGGTGCTGGCGGACAGCCCGCTATTATAAGTCAGGGCTTGCGCGAGGTCAGCGGCCAGGGACATATTCCATACAAATACCGTCGGGTTTGCAGCGATGCAGCTGGCATCGCCGCCTGCGCTCCAGCACGCTGGGCGAGTCGACCCGGCAATAAAAATCGTGGCGGTGGCACCACAAGGCGGCGCGCGATTGCGGCGTACTGGAGCGCCACGAGCGAATACCTTCATAAAAGTTCACCCACGTCTCTGATTCGTCGCAAATATCGACACCAACCCATGCCCCTAGGATGAACTGCATGCACGGGGCGCCCGCAGTGGGTGCTTCGGTTTCCCAAGGGGCGATCATGACCACACTGAAGAAGACGCTGAGATGGACGCGGGCCGCCTGGGCCGCCGGCTGTGCCATGCTGTGCAGTGCCGGCGCCATGGCACAGGAAGTCATTCCGGTCGAGCTGCCGGACGAAAGGAACATGATAGGGGCGGGTGCGTTTGCCGTGCCGGACTTCTACGGTGCCGAGGATTATCACGCCGAAGGGGCGGGCTTCCTGCACGTCAATCTCGGCAACGGCTTGTGGCTGGAACTGCTCGGCCAGGAACTGCGGCTCAACGTGGTGCCGGGCTATGTCGGACAGAACTTCCAGCAGCTCAGCACGGTGCGTGCCGGTTTCATCTATCGCGGGCGGCCGAGCCGCGACACCGACGTCGACGACGAAGTCGTCCAGCGCATGCGGCGGCTCCCGGTTGCCAGCGAGCTCGGGGTCTTCGCCAGCTACAGCCTGCCGATGCCCGGCGATCATCCCATGCACAAGATCGTGTTCAGCGGCGACGCCGCCTGGAGCACCAACACGGCGTACACCGGCGCCGTAGGCAATATCCGTGCGACCTACTTCTACCCCTTCCCGCAGGGCTTGGGCGGCAAGCCGCTGCTGGGTTCGGCCGGGTTCGGCCTGTTCTTCTCGAGCGACCATTTCAACGAGCACTATTTCGGCATCCAGGGCGCCGACCTGGCGCTGTATCCGGAACTGGGCGGGGTGCCTTTCCGTCCCGAAGGCGGACTGACGTCGATCCGGATTCCGGTATCGCTGACCTCGCAACTCGGTCCGCACTGGTCGCTCACGGTTGCCGGACGCTATGAACGGCTGCTCAACGATGCTGCCGACAGCCCGCTCGTGCGCACCCGCGGCAATGAAAACCAGTGGACCCTGGGCGCGGCTATCAATTATTACTTTTGAATCGAAAGGTGGCCGAACGGCGAGCACGGCCGTGTCCGGATGCTCGCCGTCGACCGTTCATGACGTCGGGAAAACGTCGGCGCCATCAGCGTCAACGCCGTGCCGGAACCGGGCAGCCTGGCGCTGTTCGGCCTGGCCGCCGCCGGCCTCAGTGTCGTCCGACGCCGCAAGCACGCGTAAGGCTGCTATAAACCAGCGCGAGCCGGCTTGCAAGGCCGGCTTTTTATATTTTGCACAATCGCCACGCTGGCATGTCGAACGGAAAGCCAGCGCTCCCGTCCTGGCCCGGTCGCGGTAAAATGACCGGATGACTTCCCCGAATTCCGCTCCCGTCTTTACGCATCTGCGCGTCCATTCCGAGTATTCCATCGTCGACGGCCTGGTCCGTATTGACGACCTGGTGGCCGCCGCCGTGAAGGACCAGCAGCCGGCGCTGGCGGTGACCGACCTGGCCAACGCCTTTGCGCTGGTGCGCTTCTACAAGGCGGCGCGCGGCAAGGGCATCAAGCCGATCGTCGGGGTCGATGCCTGGATCACCAACGACGACAACCGCGACAAGCCGTCGCGCCTGCTGTTGTTGGCAAAGAATTACACCGGCTACCTGCAGCTGTGCGACCTGCTGGCGCGCGCCTGGCTCACCAACCAGCACAAGGGCCGCGCCGAAATCCGCACCGAGTGGCTGGAAGCGCTGGCCACCAGCACCTCGACGCTGCAGCCGGACGTGCCGCAGGCGAATGCCCTGATCGTGCTGTCGGGCGCCCACTTCGGCGACATCGGCTGTGCCATCGAAAACGGCGACCTGGCCAAGGCGGAAAGCCATGCGCGGCGCTGGGCCGCCATGTTCCCGGGCCACTTCTATATCGAGATCCAGCGCGCCGGCCAGCCCAACCAGGAACAGCAGGTGCGCCACTCGGTGGCGCTGGCGTCGCGCCTCGGCCTGCCGGTGGTGGCGACCCATCCGGTGCAGTTCATCAACAAGGATGAATTCATCGCCCACGAAGCGCGCGTCTGTATCGCCGAAGGCGAAATGCTGGCCAACGCCAAGCGCGTGCGCCGCTTCAACGAAGAGATGTGCTTCAAGTCGCAGGCCGAGATGGCCGCGCTGTTCAAGGACTTGCCGGGCGCGCTCGCCAACTCGGTGCAGATCGCCAAGCGCTGCAACGTGACGCTCACGCTGGGCAAGCCGCAGCTGCCGGACTTCCCGACGCCGCCGGGCATGACCATCGACGACTTCCTGATTGCGGAAACCAAGAAGGGCCTGGAAGAGCGCCTGATCCAGCTGTATCCGGATCCGGACAAGCGCGAGGCGGAACGGCCGCGCTACGACGCCCGCCTCGAGTTCGAGAACCAGACCATCATCAAGATGAAGTTCCCGGGCTACTTCCTGATCGTGGCGGAGTTCATCCAGTGGGGCAAGAACAACGGCGTGCCGATCGGTCCGGGCCGTGGTTCGGGTGCGGGTTCGCTGGTCGCGTATGCCCTCAAGATCACGGACCTGGATCCGCTCAAGTACAACCTGCTGTTCGAGCGTTTCCTGAACCCGGAACGCGTCTCGATGCCCGACTTCGACATCGACTTCTGCCAGGAAAAGCGCGAACTTGTCATCCAGCACGTGAAGGACCTGTACGGCCGCGACGCGGTGTCGCAGATCGCCACCTTCGGCACCATGGCCGCGAAAGGCGCGATCCGCGACGTCGGCCGCGTGCTCGATTTCGGCTACACCTTCTGCGACGGCATCTCGAAACTGATCCCGTTCAAGCCGGGCAAGCCGGTCTCGATCGCCGAAGCGATCGAAGAGGAACCGCTGCTCAAGGAGCGCCTGAACAACGAGGAAGAGGTCAAGCAGCTGCTCGACCTCGCGCAGCAGGTCGAAGGTATCACCCGCGGCGTCGGCATGCACGCCGGCGGCGTGCTGATCGCGCCCGGCAAGCTCACCGACTTCTGCCCGCTGTACTCGCAGAGCGGCGACACCGGCGTGGTGTCGCAGTACGACAAGGACGACGTCGAAGCCGTCGGTTTGGTCAAGTTCGACTTTTTGGGCTTGACCACGCTGACCATCCTCGACCGCGCCGTCAACTACATCCGCGCGCTCGATCCGGCGGACGCCGACTTCAATCTGGAGTCGCTGCCGCTGAACGACCGGCCTTCCTATAAACTGCTGTCCGATGCCAAGACGGTGGCCGTGTTCCAGCTGGAGTCGCGCGGCATGCAGGGCATGCTGAAGGATGCGCGTCCCGACCGCTTCGAGGACATCATCGCGCTGGTGGCACTGTACCGTCCGGGTCCGATGGACCTGATCCCGGACTTCTGCAAGCGCAAGCACGGCGAAAAATTCGATTACCCGGACCCGCGTACCGAGTCGATCCTGTCCGAGACCTACGGCATCATGGTCTACCAGGAGCAGGTGATGCAGATGGCGCAGATCGTGGGCGGCTACTCGCTCGGCGGCGCCGACATGCTGCGCCGCGCGATGGGCAAGAAGAAGGCCGAGGAGATGGCCGAGCACCGCGAGATCTTCCGCGCCGGTGCCGCCAAGGATGGCCTGTCGACCGAAAAGGCCGACGAGATCTTCGACTTGATGGAAAAGTTCGCGGGCTACGGCTTCAACAAGTCGCACGCCGCCGCCTACGCGCTGCTGTCCTACCACACGGCCTACCTCAAGCATCACCATCCCGCCGCTTTCATGGCCGCCAACATGTCGCTGGCGATGGAAGACACGGACAAGATCAAGATCCTGGTCGAGGATGCGCTCGACGTCTGCAAGCTGACCCTGCTGCCGCCGGACGTCAACGAATCGCAGTTCCGCTTCACGCCGGAAGGCCAGCCGAAATCGGTCACCGGCAAGCCGGTAGCGAACATCCGCTACGGCCTGGGCGGCGTGAAGGGCGCGGGGCAGGGCGCGATCGAGGCGATCATCGCCGCCCGCGAGGTGAAAGGCGATAAGGGCGGCAAGTTCAAGGACCTGTTCGACTTCTGCCTGCGCGTCGACCGCAAGCAGATCAACCGCCGCACTATCGAATCGCTGATCCGCGCCGGCGCCATGGATTGCTTCGGCGTCGACCGCGCGGTGCTGCTGGCGTCGGTGGGCTTCGCGATGGAAGCGGCCGGCCAGGCCGCGGCCGCCGCCAACCAGGTCAGCCTGTTCGGTGGCGACGACAGCGACCTGGTGGCGCCGCCGGAATACGTCAAGGCGACGCCGTGGACCGACCGCCAGAAGCTGGCGGAAGAAAAGATCGCGCTCGGCTACTACCTGTCGGGCCACATGTTCGACTCCTACGCGGCCGAGGTACGGCGCTTCGCCAAGACCAAGCTGAAGGACCTGGAGCCGTCGCGCGATCCGCGCATGCTGTGCGGCGTGATCACCGGCGTGCGCACCCAGATGACCCAGCGCGGCAAGCTGCTGATCGTCTCGCTGGACGACAAGACCGGCGCGGTCGAGGTGACGGTCTACAACGAGCTGCTGGAGCAGAACAAGAACATCTTCCGCGAGGACGAGTTCCTGCTGGTGGTCGGCAAGGTGTCGGAAGACCGCTTCAACGGCGGCCTGCGCATCACCGCCGAAAAGGTGTTCGACATCGCGGCGGCGCGCATCCAGTACGGCCACAAGCTGGAGATGGATGTGGCGTGCAGCATCGCCCCGGCGAAACTGGCCGAGGTACTGCAGCCGTATCGCCAGCAGGATGGCTTGCCGGTCAGCCTGCGTGTGACGCCGCAGGGAATTCCGTGCACCCTGCAGCTGGGCGATGGCTGGCGGGTGGCGCCGTCGGACGAGTTGAAGTATGCGCTCGAGATGCAGCTGGGGGCGAAGGAAGTGGCGGTCGAGTACTGATCGACTTGGTAGGGTGGGCACCCCGTGCCCACGCGAATGCTGGCGTGATGCAAACGTGCGCGTGGGCACGGGGTGCCCACCCTACGATACGTGATCGCGTAATCCTTTGACGGCCTGCGTGATTCCGGTGCCAGCCCGCGCCAGCACCTCTTGCCGGTTACTCCCGGCCCGATCCCGCCCGGCCTCCCGGTGCCACAAATGGAATACCTCGGTCGCAAACGCCCCGTCGGTGCGCCGCACCCCGGCATGAAACAGGCGCAGCACCAGGTCCGAATCCTCGTACCCCCATCCCGTAAAACTCTCGTCGAAGCCGTTCACGCGCTCCAGGTCGCTGCGCCACACCGCCAGGTTGCAGCTCTTGATGCGGCGCCAGTTGAAGCGCCGCGCGTTGCCCCCGCTGCGGCGGCCGATGTC
>JAKOOD010000167.1 GCA_022701635.1 Burkholderiaceae bacterium
GGCGTGTCGGTGCGCACGAGTCCGTCGGAGGCGCCCAGCACGTCCGCCATCTTGTCCGAGTCGTACTCGTTCATCTGGCAGCCGAAGGTCTTGATGAATACTTTTTTCTGCATGAAGGCTTGTTCTGATCGTAAAGCTTTGACAAGTGGGATTCAGTTTACCGTAAATCGGAAATATGCCCGATAAAGCGGCGTGCGACCGGTATGAATTGTCCCGCGGAATTGATAATTTCTATAAGTTAAAAAAGATACAGTCGGTTACATTGTTAATTCTTGAAATCTTATTGCCAACTGTTATCTTAAAGTTGCCTATGCGACTCGAACTAGTTTCCTCTTGTAAATCAATAAGTTCCTGCGCAAAGGCAATTGCAAAAATTTATCCAAAAAAACTCTTGCGTGCGCCACAATCTGTCACCATGTGCTGAAATGACTATGTGACAAGCTTTCCAGACGATAGCTTGATTTCGACCAATGCGTTTCGTGCTCAGGTCGAGGGTGGGACCCTCGTATGAGTTTGATAATTTGTTCGAAAGGCAAGTGCGTGCTGGAAGCTAGTTTAGGGTCCCGAAAGGCTTTTTGAGGTACCCGAAGTGTATTAGGGAGCGCACGCGGGCCGGTAGCGTTGTCAAGCGCGAACCGGGAACTTAAGTAGACGAAAACTGGTCCTTAACGAAACTTCGTAAAGGAACTATTTTAACCACTCACGAGGTAATCATGGCACATCACGCACTGTCATCGCAGGAAAGCTACAACCCGAACCACTTGCTCGATATTCTGCTCGGCAAGATGCAACTGAAGAACGACGCCGCGCTGTCGCGCATGCTGGAAGTGGCCCCGCCGGTCATCAGCAAGATTCGTCACCACCGCCTGCCGGTCGGCGCTTCGCTGCTGATCCGCATGCACGAAGTGACTGGCATGAGCATCCGCGACCTGCGCGACCTGATGGGCGACCGCCGTACCAAGTATCGCCTGTCGGACGCCCAAGGCCGCCCGAAGCCAGAAGAAAAAGCTGCACAACTGGCTGCCCAGCAAGCTGCACAGCAAGCCCAGCCGCAAGGCCAGGAAGCGCAAGGCAACGACAAGTCGGGCAACTATGCGCACTAATGCCGAGGGCATGACAGGGGGTTCTGTCATGCCTGAGGCGCAACCCGGCGGGAGGCTTGGGTTTTTCCGGCCCAGGCTTCCCTCCGTCACCGTATGATCGGGCCATCCGGCATCACGTCGCCATGATGGCCGACATTTCCTCGCATTGCCTTTCCGTCTCCTGGAACAGGTACCCGTAAGCTTCCTCGCTCAATCCCATCGCATCCCAGGCCACGGCAGACACTGGCGGCACCAGCTCGTCCTCGGCACCGGCGATATCGAGCGCATGCACGATGGCATCGGCCACGTGCACGATCGCGGCCAGCATGCCGGCGCCGGGCGTTTCAGGCGCATGGTGACGCGCGATCGCCTGACGCATGACGTCGGAAAAATGCCAGTGGGTGGCCAGCGCCACGCCGGCATCGACATGGTCGACACCCAGTACCGCACGCTCGGCCTCGATCAGGGGGCAATCGTGCTGCCGGCGCCACGCGAGCACGGCACTGTAGGCTTCGGGATGACCGCATACGAGCACCAGTTGACCCAGATCATGTAACAAGCCTGCCGTAAAAGCGACATCCTGGTTGAATCGCATCCGCCGAGCCAACGCCTGGGCACAGACGGCGCTGGCGCTGGCATGGCGCCAGAAGGCCCTGTCGTTAAAGCCGGGGCAACGTCCGGTCGGAAAGCATCCCGTCACCGCCGCCGTGGTAATCAGGTTGCGCATGGTCTGGAAGCCAAGAAAAGTCATCGCTTGCTGGATCGTCGTGACCTTGACCTGCAGGCCGAAGGCCGATGCATTTGCCAGGCGCAAGGTCTTCGCGGTCAGGGCCGGATCGAGCGACACCTTCTTTGCCAGCACCGAAATATCGATATCGTCGTCTTCCAGCGTGCCCAGCAGGTCCAGCACAACGGCCGGCGGGGAGGGCAGGTCGTGGAGGCCCTCGACCAGCTGTTCAGGTGCGAGCTTCATGGCCGGCTCTCCGCCTCCACGGCAGCCGCCAGGCGGTAGCTTTCCATATAGCGGCGCAAGGCATGCGTCGCCGCGTTGGTGGGATCGTCGCGTAGGTGGTGGCGGAACACGTGATCAAGGCGCGCTTGCTGCGCCGCCGATGGCATGGGATGGGATGCCGGAGATTGGCTGGCTACACTCATTATTTCCTCCTATTAATATATTTATACTATCATCCACGGCGGGCCAGGGAAATCGGCCCGACAGCAAACCACGCCCATATGTTGTATTCTCGTCCGCCTTTGCCTCGCAAAGACCCTTATCCCGAACCGATAGAGACTTCACATGAAACTGTATTTCAGCCCCGGCGCCTGCTCGCTTTCTCCCCATATCGTCCTGCAGGAAGCAGGCCTGGACTTCACGCTGGAGCGCGTCGACATCCGTGCGCGCCAGACCGCCGCCGGCACCGACTTCCTCACCATTAACAGCAAGGGCTATGTGCCGGCGCTGGAACTCAAGGACGGCACCGTCCTGACCGAAGGCCCGGCCATCGTCCAGTTCATCGCCGACCTGGTGCCCGACCGCCAGCTGGTCCCGGCCCACGGCACGCTGGAGCGCTACCAGGTGATCGAATGGCTGAATTTCATCGCGACCGAAGTGCACAAGGGCTTCAGTCCGCTGTTCCGCCCGAACACGACCGACGACGCAAAGGAAGCGGCACGCAGCAACCTGGGCAACCGGCTGGGCTGGATCGCGGCGCGCCTGGATGGCCGCGACTTCCTGATGGGTTCCCAATTCACGGTGGCCGACGCCTACCTGTTCACCGCGCTGGGCTGGGCGGCCTTCGTCAACTTCGATCTGGCGCCATGGCCGGCCCTGGCCGCCTACCAGCAGCGCGTCGCCAGCCGTCCGGCCGTGCAGCAGGCGCTGCGGGCGGAAGGCCTGCTCAATTAAGTAAAATATAAGGGTGCGCATGTGTCGTGCGGTCGCGCGGCAAGGTACCATGCGCGCCATGACCAGCAAACGCTACATTGCCCTGCTCAGGGGCGTGAATGTCGGGCGAGCAAAACGCATCGCCATGGCCGACCTGCGCAAACTCATCGAGGATCTCGGCTACACCGAGGTACGCAGCGTCCTCAACAGCGGCAACGTGGTGTTCAGCGGGGCGGCGCGGCCGCAGGCCGAAGTCGCCGCCGGCATCGAGGAAGCCCTGGTGCTCAAGCTCGGCGTGGCGGCGCGCACCCTGGTGCTCGACGGCGCTGAACTGGCCGCGATCATGGCCGCCAATCCGCTGCTCGACCAGGCGCCCGACCATGCGCGCCTGGTCACGTTCATCTTGTCCGACCCGCTGTCCATGCCCGACACGCTGCGGGCGATCGATACGCTGTGCCACCAGGACTGGCGACCCGGCGCGCTGGCGCTGGGCGAGCGCGCCGTCTACGTCTGGTGTCCGGACGGCATCCTCGATAGCGCGGCGGCAGCGGCGCTCGGCAAGCTGCTGGGCGACGCGACCACCTCGCGCAACTGGACCACGCTGCTCAAACTGCATGCGCTGTCGGGCGCAGCGGCCGCGTAATTGCCCTAGGGCTTGATTTCGCCGAAGCCGGCACCACATATATGGTATGGCGGCGATCGTGCCGCCTTGCCTTATTTATTCATTCGAATTTCTCGCTGCTGTCCCGCCTGGCCCGGTAGCCGATCAGGACCAGGCCGACCAGCATCATGGCAAGCACGTCCGGTTCGGGCAGTTCGGACATCGACGCCGGTGGCCTCACCGGCTGGTTGCGCGGGACCGGCGACAGGTCGGCCACGCGCATGCCGGCGGCGGCGCTGCCGGGATCGGCAAGATCGCCAAGGTCGACGATGGCAGCCTGCACAGAACCGCTGAACAACAATAACAATAGTCCGAGTGCTGCAAACGCATGAGGTTTCACGATCGTCCCTTCGCAGTGTCTGCCCGCCTTGCAACGATGTACTCCGGCGCGGGCAGGGCTGCCGTCGGCGCCGGCATGCAGTGCACCGCTGCTTCATTGAGCATAGCAAAAAATACGCAGCGCACCAGACCCGTTTTATACAGCCCAGGGTTTGTCATTGCTTGTCGAAATTAATTTTTTTTAAATAGAAGAAATGCAATTCGCTGTATTCCAGGGCTTTGTCAAATCGATAAAAAACGCCGCATTCTTTGTATTTTGTTTAGTTTGATTATTGAAAAGCCAAGGAAAAGCGATGGCAGATCAATAGCAGATGTTGTGACTCAAGATTTTTTCGGCGTACGGTATACACCTCCCTTTTTTTTGCGAGTATAGTCTCTCTAAACCTATTGCCTACCGGCATCGAAACATTAGCAAACGCACATGTTTGCGCATCGCCCCGCGGTTCCGCACCGCCGCCTTCCACGTCCAGCCGGCATCACGAAGGCAAGCAAGACCCGACGCTGCATCCACGCCGTACCAGGCGTGATCAGATGAGGTCAGAGCCCACCCGGGAACACCGGGCACTGACCCCCATGAAAAGTACATCGCACCCTTTTTGTTTTATAGAGTACCGATATGCCCAATTTCGCTCGAATCCAAATTGCCTTCAAGAACGTGTACGTTCGACTCCTGACTGCGGTGCTGCTCGGCATCCTCACCGGATGGGCAATTTACAAAGCTGACGTTCCGCAGGACACCGCCCCGGTCGTCCATTCGCAGAACATCGCCGAAATCACCCAGCTGGCGGTGCAGAAGGACCGCCTGGACTACCTGCTGGTGGCCAAGCCGCTGTCCGATTCGCCACGCTATATCTACAAATTCAAGGACGCGCCGCAATTACACGTGGTGAAGGTGCCGAGTACCTCGCACGTGTCGCTCGAGCGTGAAGTCCTGCTGAAGAATGCGATCCCGTATTCGATCGCCAAGGACGATTTCCTGAACACGCACAAGGCCGTGATGGAAGAAGAGGGCGAAGGTTTTGCCAGCAACGCCATCGAATTCCTGAAGCGTCATGCGCTCGACCTGACCGTGCTGGTGGCGATCCTGTACTTCATGAAGTTCGGCATTCCGGGCATGAACGGCGGCGCCCAGATGATCGCCCCGGACAAGCTGAAAGGCAGCATGGACGACCTGATCGGCATGGAAGACATCAAGCAGGAAGTGCTGCACCTGGAAGACATGATCCGCAACCGCGACCTGTACCAGGAACACAATATCGACAAGCCGTTCAACGTCATGCTGACCGGTCCTGCCGGTACCGGTAAGACCAAGCTGGTGGGTTACCTGGCCAAGCGCCTCAACATCCCGCTGATCCAGGCGTCCGGTTCGGCGCTGGAATCGGGCTACGTCGGCGGCGGTTCCAAGGCCCTGAACGCCCTGTACCGCAAGGCTTGCGCCAAGGGCAAGTGCATCATCTTCCTGGATGAAGGCCAGAGCCTGTTCATGCCGCGCGGCCGCAGTGAAAAGAAATGGGAAGACGACACCGCCAACACCCTGCTGGGCTTGCTGGACGGCGTGAAGAGCGACAAGGGCCAGGGCGTGATCTGGGTCATCGCCTCGAACTTCGACGACGCCTCGACCGAGATGGACGAAGCGATGCTGCGCCGCTTCTCGGTGAAGATCAATTTCCGCCTGCCGAACAAGAACGAGCGGCGCGAACTGCTGCGCAGCTTCCTGGCCAAGAAGAAGGACGGCCTGGTCGACTGGAACAACCTGGATCTCGACCAGGTCGCGGAAATTACCCAGAACCTGAGCCCGGCGCTGCTGGAAACCGTGGTCGAACGCGCCTCGATGCTGTCGATCCATGAAAAAGCGATCATCGATACGGATCTGCTGTTCCGTGCCTACGAGCGTGCCACCATCGGCCTGACCGACCGTGCCACCACCGCCGAGAAGCACAAGCAGCGCGAGCGTATCGCGGTGCACGAGCTGGGCCACTTCTTCATGCAGATCGATCCCTATCTGCGCGCCGGCATGAGCCTGGCCGAAGTGAAGGAAAAGTCGCACCTGCTGAAGATCAGCACCGAAGCGGTGTCGAAGATCGGCGCCCTGGGCTATGTGCTGCAGTCGGGTGAGGACATGTCGCTGCGCACGCTGGAAGAGCTGGAGCGCGACGTCGTCGGCCTGTACGGCGGCGTGGCGGCGGAAGAGCTGTTCTACGGCGCCCGCGGCATCTCGGTCGGCAGCCAGAACGACATCGAGAAGATCACCAAGATGCTGAGCCTGATGGTTGGCCGCCTGTCGATGTACTCGCGCGCCAAGATCGACTACAGCCAGCTCGGCAACGACGCCAGCGGCGAACACACGCTGCGCCAGGTCGA
>JAKOOD010000350.1 GCA_022701635.1 Burkholderiaceae bacterium
AAGAGCCACTGGAGCTGATCGTGCCGGCCGGCGCGACGGTGGCGGGCTGGGACGACCTGGCGCGCCTGGGCTTCATCGGCCACCCCGACGGCCAGGCGATGGCCACGCGCCTGCTCAGCCGCTGGTTTCCCGGCAATCCGGGCGTGCGGGCGCTGCCGGTCCATGGCTTCATCAACCAGATCGGCCTGATCCTGGAGCCGGTGGCGCGCGGCCTGGGTTTTACGGTGTTGCCGCGTCATGCGCGGCTGGCGTTCGCGCGCCAGGAAACGATCCGCGTGCTGGCCGGCGAGGCAGCCGTGGTCGATCAGTTATGGCTGATTCACCGGGCCGAATGGCCGCTGTCCGCGCGCGCGCAGCGGGTGGTGGCGCAGATCCGGCACGTCTGCACCGGCAAGCGGGCCTGACGAGAGGCGACGGCGGCGCAGCTCAATGCGCCGCGGCCACGGCCGGCAGCAGCAGCAGGACTTCGGTGCCGGCGCCCGGGCGGGAATCGATCCTGACCACGCCGCCATGCAAGTCGACGATCTCCTTGAAGATCGTCATGCCCAGGCCGGTGCCGGCGGTGTCCTGGTCGCTGTGGGCGCGATAGAAGGGCTCGAAGATCCGCGCTTGCTGTTCGGCCGTCATGCCGATGCCCTGGTCGGTCACGCGAAAACCGATCATCGGTCCGCCGGCCGCTTCCGTCTCGAATACATCGACCTGGATGGCGCTGTCAGCCGCCGAGTATTTGATGGCATTGCTGAGGATATTGGTCAGTGCCTGCTGCAGCTTGACACTGTCCGCGCGCACCTGCGGCAGGGCGGGCGCGACCGTCATGCGGATCCGGCTGGACGCGTGCAGGCCGTCCAGGCCGGTAACGGTTTGTTGGAGGAGGGCGCCAGCGTCCTGCGGGCGCAGGTCGAATTCCTCCTTGCAGCCGCTGTCGATGCGGGCCAGGTCGAGCATCTCGTTGATCAGCTTCACCAGGCGGGTGGCCTGACGATGAATGACCCCGATGATGTCGATGCGTTCGTCCCGCTCGAAGTCGTGCTTGAGAAGCAGTTCCGAAAAACCCAGCACGCTGGCCATGGGGGTGCGCAATTCATGCGTGGCCGTCACGAAATACTTGCGGCGGCGCGCTTCGGCGGCCTGGGCTTTCCGTTCTTCCGCCCGGCGCGCCGAAATATCGCGCACGGCCAGGGAATAGCGGTAGGTGCCGGATGTTTGCAGCAGCTTGATCGAAAACTCGGCCGGGAATACGCTGCCGTCGACGCGGCGCGCGATCGCCTGCAACTGGTCGGTTTTCCCGGCCTCCAGCGACGCCCTCAACCTGGCCGGATCCTCGCCCACGAAGTCGTTCGAATTGCGGCCGACCAGGCCATGCCTCGTGGCCGCGTACATGGTTTCGGCGACCGCGTTGCAGGCCAGGATCACGCCGCTCTCATCGAGCATCATCACACCTTCGGGCAGGTGGTCGAACAAGGCGCGCGCTGCGGTCTCCTTGTCCTGCTGCCTGGCGGCCTGCCGGCGCAGCGCGGCGGCTGCCAGTTCGCGCTCCAGCAAGACCGCGAAGTCCGCCAGCATGGCGCGCCCGCTGTCGTCGAGCGCGCGTGGCTCGGCGTCGAGCACGCACAAGGTGCCGGCCCGCTTGCCATCCGGACCCGGGACCGACACGCCGGCACAGAACCGTACGCCAAGCGCGTCCAGTACCGCCGGCATCACGACCGTCACCCCATCCGGACCGATGGCGTCGGCAACGAGACCCGCAGGCGGAAAGGCCGCCGACGGCGTACCGCCAAAGCAGGACTGCAGCCGGTGGCCGCCGGCGCCGGCGAGCGCGAACCAGGCCATCGGCATGCCGAGTGCCTGGGCCGCCAGTCTCGTGATGCGGGCCAGGGATTCCTCGACACCGGTTTCCACCGCGCCGTTCGCAAGAGCATCGTATGACGGCGTTGCCTGGCCGTGCGGCAGGGAGGGTTCGGACATGGCGAATCGATTGTCTGGTTAGGCCACCACTATGCGTATCGAATGGCGACATTCAGTGTAGGGAAGTCCCGCAGTGCGCCGCGCCCGCATGAACGCATGCGGCGCGGCGCCGGCCTCAGGCAGCCATGTCGGCCACCGACAAGCGCTGCCGCGTCAAGGCGATCAGGGCATGCATCTCGTCGGTCATGGCGATCCATGAGGTTTGCCCGACGATCGCGCGCATCTTGTGCGCCAGGGCGTCCCGCTCCGCCTGCGATAATGCGAGCGCAGCCTCGCAGGCGGCGATGAATGCCTGTGCATCGCGCGCCACCGCCACGACGTCGCCATACAGCGCCCCCATGTCGCGCATCGCCGTGCTGACCACGGGCCGTTCTGCCGCCATGTATTCCAGCACATTCGCCGGGTTGGCCGGCGGTTGCGAGGGATCCGTCAGGTAGGGCATCAGGCAGACATCCCAGCCGACCAGGAACTGCGGCCAGGCGTGGTAGGTCTGCGGTCCCGGATAATGGATATTGGCGCGTTGCGGCAGGCTGGCTTCGGTACGGTGCACGACAGGACCGACCAGCACGATCTGCCATTCCGGATGCGCATCCGCGACGGCGGCAATCAGGTCGCCGTCGACATGCTCGTCGAGCGTGCCGTAGAAGCCCAGGCGCGGGCCGCCGATCGCCGCTTGCAGGGGGTGGCCGTTGCTGCGGTCCAGTGCCTGCTCGAAATGGATCGTGTCGACGCTGTTGGCGAAATAATGGACGTGTCGATGGTGCCTGGCCTTGGTGTCGCGCAGGCTTGGACTGCCGGTGAACACCAGGTCGGCGGCGGCCAGCACGGCCGCTTCGCGCTCCGGCCACTGCTGCGCGGTATTGCCCGCCGCGGCGGGATCGGTCATGGCGTCGTACACGACCAGGCCCGGATCCAGCGCTTTCGCCAGCGGCAGCGCCATCGGCGTCGTCAGCCAGACGATGGGATGCGCGTGCCGGTCGACCAGGTCGAGCACGAAGGGCTGGGCCAGTGCCCACGCGGGTTCGCCGCTACCGGACGTGTGATGCCGGTAGACGGTGACCTGCGGCGCCGGATGGCTGATCTCCGTGTAGTCGATGGCGGCGCCGGCAACCGGTTCCTCGATATAAACGATGTGGTAATGGCGGGCGATATTGCCGAGTATCTGGCGCGGACGCGTGTTCGCGCCATGCCAGCGCAGGTGCGACAACACCACGATGGTCGGCATCGCCGCTGCATCCGAAAAACGTTCGGTCAGCGCTTGCGCCTGCCGTAGTCCCTGCGCGTAGGCCGGCGCCAGGACCCGTGCCTGGGGATCGTCCGCTTGCGCCACCAGGTCCCAGATGCCGCTGTGATGCCAGTGGTCCGGGTTGGCCCAGTCCGGCCGGTCGATCCCCGGGTACAGGCAAATCCCGGCAATGTCGGCGCCGCGGTGGCGCGCCATCATGGCCTGTTCGGCGACTTCGCGTATCCAGATGCCGCGGCCACTGCCGACATGGCCGGTTTCCGCCAGCAGCAGGGGACGGCCGTACCGTTCATGCACCTCCACCAGCATCTGGTACAGCGGCTTGCGGCGCGCATCGTCGAGATGCCACCACAGCCGGTGGCCGGTGGCGGCTTCCCACTGATTCGTATCGTAGTAATTCACGCCCATCAGGTCCAGATAGCGTGGCGCGCCGCCGAGTTCCGGATCGCGGCGCCCGGCCAGCATGTCGAAGGCTTCGAACTGCGATTCGCGCATGGCCTCGGCGTCCAGGTGGGAGGCGGGATCGTTGTCGTGGGCGATGACGTGCACCAGCGGATCGCAATGCAGCATGCGGGCCCCCGGGATGATCTCCCAGATGGCGTCGCAGCCGGCGATGGCCGCCTTCACCAATTGCCGCTTGGCGTCGCGCCTGGCGTGCTCGTATCCCATGTTCGAGTGGCGGAACATGCCCACCGACATGCCCCAGCTGGTGAACGAGATTTCGTTCACGGGCGAAAACACCGGGGCGGGACCGCCGAAGGGCTTCAGGTACGCGGCCACCGCGCGGCAATAGCGTACGAAGCGCGGCACGAATTGATCGCCATAGACGTCCAGGTCTTCGGGCCAGCCATAGTGCAGCAGGGTCCAGCAGATCTGCAGGCCGAGTTCCTGCGCTGCCTGCACCCGGGCTTCGATGACGGAAAAATCGAAGCGGCCATCCTGTTCGACCAGGCGCCAGCCGATCGATTCGCGGACCGTACGGATGCCGAACTGTTTCAGGAGCCGGTAATCTTCCAGGGCGCGCTGCTGGTGGCCGTTGGCATGGTTCATGTCCAGCCGCAGGCCGTTATGGTTGATATGGTCGGCACCTTCGTAGCCAGACTGCCAGTAAGTCAAAAACGGTCCTGCATTCGCCATATACGCCCTGATCGTCAAACCTGCACTAAAAAAGCCACGTCCTTGCGGAACGTGGCTTTTTCGATCATACAACGAAAGCGTTCAATTACAGCGCGTGCATCTCCTTCAGCAGGTTATCGGCATGGTCGACCTTCTCCATGTTCCACAGGATGTAGCGGATATCGACCTGGATATCGCGCGTGGCCGCCTTGTTGAAATCCCAGTCGGAAATGATCGAATCCAGGGTACCGTCGAAGGCCAGGCCGATCAGTTCGCCGCGCGCATTCAGCGCCGCCGAGCCCGAGTTGCCGCCGGTGATGTCCAGCGTTGCCAGGTAGTCGACCGGCACGGTCTTCAGTGTGGGATCGGCGTAGCGGCCGAAGTCCTTGGCGCGGATCGCCGCCAGCTGCTTTTCCGGGGCGTTGAATTCGCCTTCGCCGGTGTGCTTGGCGACCACGCCTTTCACGGTGGTGAACGCGGTCCAGGAACCGGTGCCGTCGGCGCCGTAGTCGCGGCCCTTGATGTTGCCGAAGGTGACGCGCAGGGTCGAGTTGGCGTCCGGATAGACGGCCTGGCCTTTGCTGTTCATATAGGCGATTTTCGCCTTCATGTAGCTTGCATAGGCTTTCTGGATATTACCGCCGAGTTCTTCCTCTTGCGCTTCTTCCTTGCGGTCGGCGTCGTACAGGGCGACAGCGGCCTTGATGAAGGCGTCGTTGCTGGCCTGGAATTCAGCCGGCGACTTGTTCAGCCACGCGGTGCGGACGTCCTTGTTCTGCAACTGGGACCCGGCGTAGATCTTGTCCAGCGCGGCCTTCAGTGCGGCCTCATCCATGCCCGGCTTGATGCCGAGCGCATTGTCGAAGGCGGCGTTGTGCGCGCTTGCCGGCTGGGCGTTGTATTGTTTGAGGAAGTTCAGCACCAGCGCCTTGTCGACGGCTTCGACGTAGGTACGGTCCTGGCCGGTGACGGCGGCGTTCAGGCGCGGCAGGTCACGCTCCTGGTAGCCCGACTTGCGCTCGCCATCCGGCTTGACGCGCTCGTTGGCCAGGCGGTACAGCGTGCGTGCCGAGTTCAGGAAGCGCGGGGTCGAGTAGCTCAGGAAGAAATCGCGCTTGGTGGCGGCGTCGCGTTCGGCGATCAGCTTTTCGACGGCGTCGATGTCGGCGCCGAATTCGGCCTTGCGCGCGGCGTTGCCATTGACCCAGGCTTTCAGCGCGTTGTGTTCGGCCGTCTTGCGCGCCAGGATGTCGCTGCCTTCGTAGCTGGCGATCATGCCCTTGCGGTTTTTATAGTAATTGTTGACGCTGGCGATCTGGCCCGCGTATTTCAGCCGGGCGGCGGCGTCGTTCTTGGTTTCGCGGTCGATCACGGCCAGGGTCTCGCCGGATGCCTTCACGAAGGCCGGGTAGTTCCAGTCGAAGGTGAACGCGACTTCCGACGGCAGGCGGTGGCGGTTGGTGCGGCCCGGGTAGCCCAGTGCCATGATGAAATCGCCTTCCTTGACGCCTTGCTTGGCGATCTTCAGCACGTGCTTCGGCTGGTAAGGGACGTTGTCCTTCGAGAAGTCGGCGGCCTTGCCATCCTTGCTGACATAGGCGCGATAGAAGCCGTAGTCGCCGGTGTGGCGCGGCCACATCCAGTTGTCGGTGTCGCCGCCGAATTTGCCGACGCCCGACGGCGGCGCGTGCACCAGGCGCACGTCGCGGATTTCCAGCTGCTTGATGCGGTAGAACTCGAGGCCGCCGTAGAAGCTGGCCACGGTGCAGCGGTAGCCGGCGTCCTTCTCGCACTCGGCCACCAGCGCCTTCTGGTTCTTTTCCATCGCTTCCACGCGGGCCTTGCCGGTCAATTTCGCGACGTCGGCGGTGACGATGCGGTTGCTGACGTTCTCGACCGCCTCGGTCACGAAGATGCGGCTACCCGGCGCGGCCGGCAGTTCTTCGGCCAGGGTCTTCGCCAGGAAGCCATTGGCCAGCAGGTCGCGCTGCGGCGTCGAGTTGACGGCGACGCTGTTGTATACGCAGTGGTGGTTGGTGATGACCAGGCCTTGCGGCGAGACGAAGGACGCCGAGCAACCGCCCAGGCTCACCACCGCGCCCATCGGGAATTCGGTCAGTTTGGTCAGGGTCGCCGGATCGAGTTTCAGGCCGGCGGCTTTGAGTTGCTTGGCTACTTGTGGCAGCTGCTGCGGCATCCACATGCCTTCGTCCGCTTGTGCGGCGAAGCTGGTGAGGATGGCGAGCGAAAGAAGCGATTTTTTCATGGCGTCCGTGTCTTATGGGATGTGATCTTTTGGCTCGGAAAGAGCCGCCACAGTATCCATAATGGGGTGGACGAACGTCAACCGTTAATTTTTGTGAATTTTATGGGG
>JAKOOD010000356.1 GCA_022701635.1 Burkholderiaceae bacterium
TACATCGCCGACCTGATCAGCTGGGGTGCCATCGGCGCCAGGACCACCGAATCGCAGGTGCACCGCGAGCTGGCGTCCGGCCTGTCGTGCCCGGTTGGCTTCAAAAACGGTACTGACGGCAATATCAAGATCGCCGCCGACGCCATCAAGGCGGCGTCGCAGGCGCACCACTTCCTGTCCGTGACCAAGGGGGGCCACTCGGCGATCGTGTCGACGGCCGGTAACGAGGATTGCCACATCATCCTGCGCGGCGGCAAGGCGCCGAACTACGACGCCGCCAGTGTCGAGGACGCCTGCAAGGCGCTCGCCGCGAATGGCCTGGCCAGCCGCCTGATGATCGACGCCTCGCACGCCAACAGCAGCAAGAACCCGCAGAACCAGGTACCGGTGTGCGCCGACATCGCCGGCCAGGTCGCCGCCGGCGAGGACCGCATCGTCGGTGTGATGGTCGAGTCGCACCTGGTGGGTGGGCGCCAGGACCTGGTGCCGGGCAAGGAACTGGTGTACGGCCAGTCGGTGACCGACGGCTGCATCGACTGGGACACCAGCCTGGGCGTGCTGGAAGGGCTGGCGGCGGCGGTGCGCCAGCGCCGGCTGCGTGAATACGCTTGAATAAGTAGTAGGAAAAACCAAGTAGTAGCAAAAACGTCGTCCCCGCGAAGGCGGGAACCCATGCTGAGCCACAGAATCAGGTAACTCTGACGCAGTCCGCATGCATCAGAAATACGGAGTTCCGAACTTCAGTATGGGTCCCCGCCTGCGCGGGGACGACGTTTTTAATAACGCGCTACTTGTCAAGCGCTCAGAACTGCGCCCGCACACCCACCTTGAAGAAGCGGCCGATCGCGCCGCTGGCATCCATCGGGTTGTAGCTCAGGCCGCCGTAGGTCAGCGGATCGAGCGGGGCCACCTTGTCGAACAGGTTCTGGATCGAACCGTACACCTGCCAGTTGGCGGCGAGGCGGTAGCGCGCCGACAGGTCGACCGTGGTGAACGAGGCCAGGCGGCAGCCGTACGGCGCAGCGCTGCCGTCGGCGAACAGCGAGGCGCACTTGTCGCCGCCGAAGCGCACGTTCTGCATCTCGCCGCGGTAGTTGGCGATGGCGCTCACGCTGAGGTCGTTGCGATCCCAGGTGGCGCTGGCGCTGATCTTGTTCTTCGGCGTGCCGGCGCAGTTCGACGTGTCGCAGTTGCCGTGGGTGCCGGCGTACTGGAAGGCGGTGCCGTTCTTCTCGACGCGCATCCAGGACGCGGTGTGGCTCCAGGTCAGGTTGACCACGGCGCGGCCGTAGCTGCCCAGCGGGATGCGCTGCTTGACGTCGAGGTCGATACCCTTGACTTCGGTGTAGCTCGAGTTCTGGTACGGCGCGTTCGACAGCAGCAGGGTACCGGTGTTCGGGACCACGGCGCCGTTCACGACCAGGTTGTTGTCCTGGCGGATCGCGGTCGGCAGCGCGGCCGCCTCGACGTAGGACAGCGGGTTGATCTCGTTGCTGCGCTTGATCTTCCAGCCGTCCAGCGTGATGCCGGTGTTCGGCAGCGGATCCCAGACCAGGCCCAGGGTGTAGCCTTTCGACTCTTCCGGCTGCAGGTTCGGGTTGCCGACCTTGACGGCGCCGATCGTGATCGAGCAGTCGGCCTGGGTGGCGCCGCCGGCGGCCGGCACGCCGCCCGGGCAGCGGATCGGATCGCGCACCGACGAGTTGCCGGTGCTCTGGCTCTGGGCGCCGGCTTCGGCCGGGCCCGGTGCGCGGAAGCCTTCGGTGTAGGTGCCGCGCAGCGCGAAGCTCTTCACCGGGGTCCACTTGGCGCCGAGTTTCGGCGTGGTCGACGAGAAGTTCTTGTATTTGTCGTAGCGCACCGCACCGGTCAGTTCGACCGATTGCAGCACCGGCGCCGCGACTTCGACGAACACCGCCTTGACGTCGTCGCTGCCCTTGGCGGCCACGTACGACGAGTTGATGGTGCCGTCTTCGCTGCCCGACAGCGACGGGTTGTCCAGCTTCAGGCGGCGGTATTCGGTACCGACCGCCAGGCCGAGGGCGCCGCCGCGCAGCTGCATCAGCTCGCGCGAGGCCTTGAAGTCGACCACGTCCAGCTCAGTGGTCGAGTGCGACTTGGCGTTGACCACCATGGCGGCGTACAGCGAGGCCGGATTCTTGCTGGCCTGGGTGCCGATGTAGTACGGATAGTACTGGCTGGCCGGGTTGCCGAGGGCGGCCTGCAGCACCTTCATGTTGATCATGTTGCTGTAGTTCAGGTCCAGCGCCGACTGCGAGTGGACGTAGCCGGTGTCGAAGTCCCAGCCGAAGCGCTGGCCCTTGAGGCCGACCACGAAGCGGCTGAACTCGTTGTCGGCGGAGCGGGTGCTGGGGCCGACGTCGAACATCGAATAGCGCAGGCGCACGGCGGTGCCGTACGGGTTCTGCGGATGGTTGGCGGCCATCAGGATGGCGTTGCCGTAGTTGATCACGCCGGTCGGGTTGGCGGCGTTCGGCGGGAAGGCGACGGTGCTGCTGGTCGACGGCGGCACCAGGGTGAACTCGGTGTCGCGCTTCGAGTAGCCGGCTTCGGCGTACAGCTGCAGGTCGCCGTCCAGGTTCTTGGTGAAGCGGGTGTACAGGTTGAGGCCGCCGATCTGCGGCTGCATCGAACGGAACTGGTCGGCGTACCACAGGCAGCCGCCGGCCGGGTCCTGGGAGGTGACCGGCGAGAATTGCGAGCAGCCGGCCAGGCCGACGTAGTTGCCGGTGGCCGGATTGCGCAGCGCGCCGGCCGGGCTCGGGCTGGCGGTGCCCGGCGTGATGTAGCCGGCGGCGAACTGGCCGTTGGCGGCGTAGCCCCAGGGACGGATGTCGCCGTGGCCGATCCAGTCGCGGCCGGCACGGTCCTTGTTCATCACCTCGTGGTTGCCGTAGACTTCGGCGTTGATCATCCAGTTGTAGCCGTCTTCGTCCAGCTTGCCCTTGCCCCAGGTGACGGCCATCTTCCCTTGCTCGGCGTCGTGGTAGCGCGATTCGCCGGCTTCGGCCTTGAACACCAGACCGGTGAAGTCCTTGCGCAGGATGATGTTGACCACGCCCGCGATCGCGTCGGCGCCATAGGTCGAGGACGCGCCGTCCTTCAGCACTTCGATGCGCTCGACGGCTTCCATCGGTACCGTCGACAGGTCGGTGAAGCTCTTCTGGCCGTCGTCGGCGCGTGCGAACGGCGCCATGCGGCGGCCGTTCAGCAGCACCAGGGTCGAGGTCGCGCCCAGGCCGCGCAGCGAGATCGCGGTCGAGCCGGCGGCGAAGCCGTTGCCGAAGCCGGTCGGCAGCGAGCCGGCGCCGTCGGCGGTCAGGGTCTGCAGGTAATCGGCCACCGTGGTCTTGCCCGAGCGGGCGATGTCTTCGCGGCTGATCACCTGGATCGGCGACGCGGTTTCGGCGCTGGCGCGCTTGATGCTGGATCCGGTGACTTCGACGCGCTGGATCGAACCCTGGGTGTCCTGGGCCATGGCCGGCAGGCCAAGGGCGACATAGGCAAGGGCGAGGGTGACGGCTTGTGCGACTGCTCTCTTCTGGTGCATTACGACTCCGAGTGTATGGCTTTGTGTTATGGAAGTGCGTAAAAAGATTTTATTTCGGTGCATATGTAAGCATATGTATGCCAATGTAATGCCACGACAAAAATCATTTCTCTCTCGTTGGTGCCAATTGACGTTCAATTATCTTTGGCGGCATTATCAGACCACTTGCTGATAAGCCATGTCAATACCGTAACTGTAGAGGTATGACGCGAATACAACGGTTTGTGAAACAGCAGCGGCGTCTCGAACGCATCTTTTCTCGCTGCAACCGGACGAATCTGGTCTATAGTTCGGTCTTCTGATCCGGGACGCCGATGTTTGCTTCGCAGTTGTCTTCGCAGTTGCCTTTTATTGTGCGACGTTTATGGCAGATGGTGCCCACCATGGCCGGCGTCGTCGTGCTGGTGTTCGTGCTGTTCAACTGGGTCGGCGGCGACCCGTCCTACCTGTTGGCCGGCAAGATGGCGGATGCGCAGGCGATCGCCAACATCCGCGCCCAGCTCGGGCTGGACCAGCCGTGGACGGTGCAGTTGTGGATCTTCGTCAAGCAGATCCTCACCTTCGACTTCGGCAATGCCTGGAGTACCGGCGAGCCGGTGTCGCATATCCTGGCCAGCCGCCTGGGGCCGTCGCTGACGGTGCTGGTGCCGCTGACCGTGCTCGAGACCTTTTTCGGCATCGCCCTGGCGCTCGCCATCGCCTTCGTGCGCGGCTCGCTGACCGACCGCCTGGTGATGGTGGCATGCACGGTTGGCATGTCGATCTCGATCCTGGTCTACATCATCGTGTTCCAGTACGGTCTGGCCTATAAACTGGGCCTGTTCCCGGTGCAGGGCTGGGGCGACAACGTCCTCGACAACCTGCTGCGCTATGCCACGCTGCCGATCCTGATCGGCCTGGCGGTGTCGATCGCGCCGACGCTGCGCCTGTTCCGCAGCTTCGT
>JAKOOD010000170.1 GCA_022701635.1 Burkholderiaceae bacterium
GTTCCGCTAACACTGTCAATTAGCTAACTGCGCACCGGCACCACTATAATGGAGCCATCCGCGCCCGGTGCGCAGCTACCAAGAACAATCATGGCTCCTCTCCCACGACGCAGAAAATCCGGCGCCGTCAAGGCATCCTTCGCCCGCTTCAAGGCCCGCCGGGCCGGTGTGCCGATCGACGGTCCGCGCGGCCGGCCGCGCCGCGGCATCTACCTGCTGCCCAACGCCTTCACCACCGCGGCCCTGTTCGGCGGTTTCTATGCCATCGTGATGGCGATGAACCAGCGCTTCGACCACGCCTGCTGGGCCGTGTTCATCGCCATGGTGCTCGACAGCCTGGACGGCCGCGTGGCGCGCCTGACCAATACCCAGTCCGAATTCGGCGCCCAGTACGACTCGCTGTCCGACATGGTGTCGTTCGGCGCCGCGCCGGCCCTCGTCATCTACGAATGGTCGCTGCGCGGCCTGGGCAAGCTCGGCTGGATCGCTGCCTTCGTCTACTGCGCCGGCGCGGCGCTGCGCCTGGCGCGCTTCAACACGAACATCGAAGTCGTCGACAAGCGCTTCTTCCAGGGCTTGCCGAGCCCGGCGGCGGCGGCGCTGGTGGTCGGTTTCGTGATGATGATGACCGACCCCGACATCAACATCAGTCCGCGCCAGGCCGACTGGATCTCGTGGGCCATCGCGCTGTTCGCCGGCCTGACCATGGTCACCAACGTGCCGTTCTACAGCTTCAAGGACGTCAATTTCCGCAAGTCGGTGCCCTTCATCGTGGTGTTCCTGATCGCGCTGGCGCTGGCGTTGCTGGCGATCGACCCGCCGAAAGTCCTGTGGCCCCTGTTCGTGCTGTACGGCCTGTCGGGCTACGCGGTGTACTTCTGGCGCCTGGCCAAGGGCAAGCCGGTCAGCATCGTGCAGACCGACGAGTACCCGGTCGATCCGAGCGAACGGCGCTGATGCATCTGGCGGGCTGCGCCCTCACGCCGGCGCCGCCAGCATGGCCTCGACCGCGGCCGATCCGCGGTCGACGATGTCCAGGAAGGCCGCCGCCGCTGCGTTCTCGTCCTGGCCGGCCTGGTAGATCCGGTGGGCCTCCACAAAGGCGACGCTCCACGCCGCCATGATCATCGCCGCTGCCAGTTTGGGCAGCGGATCCGATCCATCCCGATGCAAGGCCGCCGCCAGTCCGCCAGCCAGGGTCTGTGCGAGTTCATCGCGCATTTCCCGGGCCCTGGCCTGTAGCGCGCTGCTGCCCCGTATGGTCTCCACGAAACGCAGGCTGCCCTCGAAGAAGCGGATGTACGGGCGCTGCTCGGCTACCGCCCGGTGCGCGAAGCGGCGCAGCGTTTCGGGCAGCGTCACGGCGGCGTCACGGTGTGCCAGGGCGTCCATCAAATCCTCGCGTCCCAGCGCGTCGAGGTCGAAGAACATGTCTTCCTTGCGCGCGAAGTGATTGAACACGGTCTTGCGTGCCACGTCGGCGGCCGCGGCGATGTCGTCGATGCTCACACGGTCGAAGCCTCTTTCCATGAACAAGCGGGTCGCCATGTCGGAAATGTTCTGCCTGGTTGCAAGGCGCTTGCGCGTTCTTCTGTCGTCCGGTAATGCCATCGCGCTTCCTTGGATTGAATTTACACTTAGTATACTTTTATACCGGGTGTATATAAAATGTTGACTCGATCGACACGATAGGGCAGTTGCCATGACAGAGCAAGCAAGTATTTCCCATGTGACCACGGCAGGACCACGCGTCTTGATTGCCGGCGCCAGCTTTGCCGGTCTTGCCAGCGCCTACTGGATGCGCCGGCTCGGCTACACCGTCACCGTAGTGGAGACGGCGCCCGGCTTGAAGCGCGGCGGTACGCCAGTGGACATACGCGAGGGCACCGTCGACATCATGAAACGCATGGGTTTGTTCGAGCAAGTCCGCGCCAGGCGCTTGCCATCACGTTCGCTGTCGTTCAAGGATGCCTGCGGCGCTACCACCGCAAGCATGGCAGCCCCGGCTGAGGACACGCGCGAGCCCGACGCCGATTGCGAGATCGACCGCGACGTCCTGCTCGACATCTTGTTCGAACGGGTTCGGAACGAGGCCGAATTCCGGTTCGGCGACAGCATCGCCGGCCTGCGGCATACGGAGGAGGCGGTGGAGGTCGGCTTTCGCAGCGGCTTGCAGTGCAACTATGCCTTCGTGATCGGCTGCGACGGCAATCACTCGGCCTTGAGGCGCCTGTGTTTCGGACCGGAAGCCGACTATGCCTTTTTCATGCAGCATTACTTCGCACTCGCGGTTGTCGACAAGCTGCTCCTCGACCCGCAAACCTCCCAGATTATCAATCTGCCGAGCGTGGCGGTGATGCTGAACGCCTATGACGACAAGACGGACATCGTGCTTGCCTTCTTTTCCGAGCGCGAAATCCCCTACGATTACCGCGACATCGCGCGGCAGCGACAAATCATCATCGAGCACTTTCCCGATATCGGGCCTCGCACGCCGGCATTGTTAGCGGCGCTGACCGGCTCGCCCGACTTCTACTTCGATCGGTTTTGCCAGGTCAGGATGCCGGCCTGGCATCGGGGCCGGGTCGTGCTGGTGGGCGACGCGGCGTATTGCGCATCGCCGGCGGCGGGCATGGGCGGATCGTTGGCACTGGTCGGGGCCAGCGCACTGGCCGAGGCGTGCACCATGTATCCCGATGACCTTCAACAGGCCTTCCTCGAGTACGACCGCCGCCTGCGCCCCTTTGTCGAACAGGTGCAAGGCAATGCCATCGATGAGGGCTTGCCGATGTTCGTGCCGCGCACCGAGGATGCGATCCGGGCGCGCAATGTACATCTCGCCCGGCTTGCGGCGCCCGAGTAAGCGCCCGGCTCAATCCCGCAGCGTCCGCCAGTTCTGCTTGCTCGCCGGCGTCTCGTGCGCCGGGCAGCTGGTGATCATCTGCTTGCCGTGCTTTTCGACCATGTCGATGCTGGTGCTGCCCGGCGGGCGTTCGGTGATGCAGTAGGTGCCGGCGCCGGTGATGATGCGGGTGCGGCGCTCGCCGGTGCCGGTATTCGTCACCAGCTCCTCGATCTTCGGCGCTTCCCACAGCCGCGGCGCGGCCAGGTCGTGCGCCGCCTCCATCTTGTCGCGCATGCGGATCTGCGGGCTGTCGGGCGGCGCCGCGATATATGGATTATTTTCCTTGCGCAGTGCGCGGTCGATCTTGCCGATGTCGCGCTTGGCGCGTTTCAGGATCTCCGCCGTGCTGGGCGTGGCCGTGGCCGGCTCGGATGGCGCGGCCTGGGGTGCGTTGGACGGGGTGTCGGTGGCTGACGCTGCCGGGGCCGCCGGCACCAGGGTGATCGGCGCCGCATCAGGAATAGCTGCCGGCTGCGACGCGGCCGCGCGCGGCGTCGCCGCAGCAGGGGCCTGGGCAGAGGCTTGCACCGGCTTCGGCAACTGCACCGGTTTGGGCGCCGCCGCCGGCGCCGCCGGCGCCTCCAGGGACGGCAGCCGGATCCACTGGATGCGGGTGCGCTTCGGCTCGGGCCCGCTCTCCACCGGCAGCGTGTGACGGCTCATCTGCCAGCCCAGCAACAGCGCCGCATGGACCAGCACGGTCAAGGCCAGGCCGGCATAACGCCGTTCGCGCGGGTGGGGATGATATGCAGTCAACATGCGGACGAGTATAGCGAGCGCATGCAACCCGTTTCTCACACATTCTTGCGCCTAAGTTTGGCCTAAGGGCAGGGCTCGGCTGGCGTGCGCGGCTCGCGCCGGGTGGCACTCTATACTCGGGT
>JAKOOD010000363.1 GCA_022701635.1 Burkholderiaceae bacterium
GCGGGGGCGACCGGATTGTCGATCGGCACGGTATCGCGCGCATTGAAGAACCAGGCCGGCATGACCGAGGTCACGCGCAACATCGTGCGCGAAACGGCGATCCGCCTCGGCTACGACTTCTCGCAGCTCAAGAAGGGGCGTATCCGCCGCATCGCCTTCCTGCTGCACAGCCAGCACAACACGCTGGCGTCCAGTCCGTTTTTCTCGCCCGTGCTGCACGGCGCCGAAGAGGCTTGCCGGCGCGAAGGCATCGCCCTGTCCTTCATCGCGGTCGGCCCGGCCGAACCGGTGCTGGAGCAGATCCGCCTGCACCAGCCGGATGCGATCCTGTGCGCCGGCTTCTTCGAGCCGGAAGTGCTGGGCGCGCTGCAGCAGGTCGGCAAGCCGCTGGTGCTGGTCGACATGCACCGGCGCAGTTTCGGCTCGATCAATGCGGACAACCTGCGCGGCGGCTACCTGGCCACCCAGCACCTGCTGCGCTGCGGCCGCAAGCGCATCGCCATGCTGTCCGGTTCATTGGCCCACTATAGTATCCAGCAGCGCAACCGCGGCTTTCGCCAAGCCCTGTTCGACGCCCGCATGCATGCCGACCCCGACCTCGAAATCATCGTGCCCAACCTGGGCGAAGGCGACGAGGGCGTGGCCGAAGCGATGCGCACCCTGCTGGCCCTGCCCAAGCGCCCCGATGGGCTGTTCTGCTACAACGACAGCACCGCGCTGGCCGCCATGAAATATGCCCTGGGCGAAGGCCTGCGGATGCCGTCCGACCTCGCCATCGTCGGCTTCGACGACATCGCCGCCGCCGGCGCCGCCATTCCTCCGCTCAGCACGATCCGCGTCGACAAGGAAGCGCTGGGACGCGCCGGCATCGACGCGCTGCTGAACAAACAGGATGACGAACCTTCCCAGATCACCGTGCCGGTCGAACTGATCGTGCGCGAAAGCAGCTACGACGACTAGCACACCGACCCACCCCGCCACCCACTATGACCACTCTCCCGAACTTCCGCAGCCCGGCCGTGCTGCTCGACCACGCACGGCACACCATGCGTTTCTACCACCCGCGCGCGATCGATCCCGCCGGCGGCATGTATCACTTCTTCAAGGATGACGGCACCGTCTACGACGCGCACCACCGCCACCTGGTGAGCAGCACGCGCTTCGTGTTCACCTACGCGATGGCGTACCGTCATTTCCAGGACCCGGCTTACCTGGAAGGCCTGCGGCATGCGGTGCGCTTCGTGCGCGAGGCGCACCGCGCAGCTGGCGGCGACGGCTACGCCTGGATGCTGGACGACGGCAAGATCGAAGACGGTACCCAGCACTGCTACGGCGAAGCCTTCGTGCTGCTGGCCTATGCGCATGCACACATGGCCGGCCTGGAAGAGGCGCGCGCGTGGATCGGCGAGGCTTTCGAACTGATGGAAAAACGCTTCTGGGATGCCGAAGCCGGCCTGTATGCCGACGAGGCCAGCCAGGACTGGAGCGTGCTCTCGACCTACCGCGGCCAGAACGCCAACATGCACGCCTGCGAAGCGCTGCAGGCGGCCTACCAGGCCACCGGCGAGCGCCGCTACCTGGAACGCGCCTACCTGGTCGCCTACAACATCACCCAGCGCCAGGCCGGGCGCTGCGGCGGCCTGATCTGGGAACACTACGATCCGGACTGGCAGCCGGATTGGCAGTTCAACATCGACGACCCGGAAAACCTGTTCCGCCCCTGGGGCTACCAGCCGGGCCACTTCACCGAGTGGGCCAAGCTGCTGGTGCAGCTGGAAGAACGTGCCCAGGGCGTGCTCGAACACGACCTGGGCTGGCTGCTGCCGACCGCCGAGCGCCTGTTCACCGTGGCGGTGGAAAAGGGCTGGGACCCGCAGTACGGCGGCCTGTGCTACTCGCTCGCCCCCAGCCTGGAGATCTGCGACTTCCACAAGTATTTCTGGGTGCAGGCCGAAAGCGCCGCCGCCGCCGCCATGCTGGCGAAACGCACCGGCAACGACAAATACTGGGCGTGGTATGACCGCCTGTGGGCCTACAGCTGGACCCACTTCGTCGACCACGAATACGGTGCCTGGTTCCGCATCCTCGACCGCGAGAACCGCAAGCTGAGCGACGAAAAGAGCCCGGCCGGCAAGGTCGATTACCACACTATGGGCGCCTGCTACGACATCGTGGCGGTGCTGAACCAAGCGCCGCTGATGCTGTGCGCGGGCGAGGCGCTGACCGACATGCTCGACCAGGGCGACGAGCGCTGGGTCAGCCGCGTCGGCGGCTCGACCTGGAACGTGGCGCGCGCGCTGGCGGCCCTGGGCGAACGCACCGCCTTTGCCGGCGCGATCAGCCAGGACCGCTTCGGCGACGCCATCTGGGCCGCCAGCGAAGCCGTCGGCCTGGACCTGCGCACGCTGCAACGCGTCCAGCGTTCGCCGCTGCTGGCGATCGTCGAGAAGACCGAACCGCCGCGCTACTTCTTCATCGGCGACGACAGCGCCGACCTGCACTTCGACCCGGCGGCGCTGCCGGCCGGCTGGGACGAGGCGCTGCGCTGGGCGCACTTCGGCGGCATCAGCCTGGCGCGCGAACCGCTGGCCTCGAACCTGGTCGCGCTGGCGCGCCAGCTGAAGGCGCGCGGCGTCAAGATCAGCTACGACCCGAACTACCGCAACCTCATGGACGAGCGCTACACGCCGACGCTGCAGGCGATGGCGGCGCTGGCCGACGTCATCAAGGTGTCCGACGACGACCTGCGCGGCCTGTTCCCCGGCACCGAGCCGGAGCAGGCTTTGACGCAGCTGCGCGCCATGAACCCGTCCGCCTATTACCTGCTGACCCGTGGCGGCGACGGCGCCAGCCTGCTCCTCGGCGACGCGCGCAGCGATGCGGGCGCGCC
>JAKOOD010000373.1 GCA_022701635.1 Burkholderiaceae bacterium
TGCCGATGGTCAAGCCACCTTTTTGCGTGCGCGCGGACCCGTTGCGCCCCGTCCACGGCGTTCGAATCCCGGCGGATTGGCCGGTCCCGGACCCTGCGGCGGCTGGCGCTCACCGGGATAGGTTAACACTTCTGCCGTTTCTCCGACGCGCGTCCATTCAATCGGAAAATCCGGGCCGCGCCGGGTGCGCCAGCGTTCGTCGTGGCCGAGCGGGTCGAGGTGCCAGTTGTAGCGCAGCGCATCGGGCCCGCGGGTGGCCGCCGCCAGTGCCTCGATCGGCGCTTTCGGCACCCGGTCCTCGGTCAGCAAGCCGTTCTTTTCGAGGAAGGTGTCGGTCAGCTGGGTGTAGCAGAAACCCGACAGCGGGCGGCAGCGGTGCAGCGCCGTCATCAGCTCCTGGTAGCGCGCCAGCAGTTCCTTGCCATCCTGCGCGGTCGAATAGCCCCAGCCTGCGCCGCTCGCCGCCGCGGCTGGCGCCGGCAGGCAGGCGATGCCGCCGAACTCGGACAGGAACAGCGGCTTGCCCTGGCCGCTGAAACCGTCGATCACGATGCGGCGGCGGTCCGGCTGCACGTGTTCCAGCGTGTAGGCGACGCGTTCGCGGGTGCCGTAGCGCTCGATCAGCACCTCCGGGTCCTGCTCGTAGTCGTGCACGCAGACGAAGTCGCCGCACGGCGCCTCCCAGCCATCGTTGCCGACCACCGGGCGGGTGCCGTCGAGCGCGCGCGTCATGTGGTACAGCGCGCGCACGAAATCGACCTGGCGCCGGTCGTTCATCAGTTCCGGCACGCCCCAGGATTCATTGGTCGGCACCCAGGCCACCACGCAGGGGTGGGACACGTCGCGCTCGACCAGTTCCTTCCACTCTTCCATCACGGTGTGCACGGTGGTGCTGGAGAAGCCGTAGGCGGACGGCATCTCGGCCCACACGCACAGGCCGAGCACGTCGCACCAGTACAGCCAGCGCGGGTCTTCGGATTTCTGGTGCTTGCGCGCGCCGTTGAAGCCGAGGCGCTTGATCAGCAGGACGTCGTGGCGCAGCTGGTCGCTCGAAGCCACCATCAGGCTGTCCGGCCAGTAGCCCTGGTCGAGCACCATGCGCAGGTAGTAGGGGCGGCTGTTGAGCACGAAGCGCTCGCCCTCGACACTGACGGTGCGCAGCGCGGTGTAGCTCTGCACGGCGTCGAGCAGGTTGCCGTCCGCGGTACGGATCTCGATCTCGGCGTCGATCAGCTGCGGGTGCTCCGGACTCCACATCCACTGGCCACGGGCGTCGTCGATGCCGGGATCGGGCAGCTGGAAGATGCGCGACAGGCGCGGCCCGGTCAGCAGGCAGCGGTCGTCGACCAGCAAGCGGTCGCCCATCTTGAGGCGGACGTTGGCCACGCCGCCCGCCGGCACATGGGCGACGTCGGCGTCGAGGCGGATCTGCCAGGCGGCGACGTCGGCGATCCAGCGCAGCTGGGTGACGTGCGCGCGCGCCACCTTTTCGATCCAGACCGTGCGCCAGATGCCGCTGGTGCGCGGATACCAGATCTTGTGCGGCTCGGCTTCCCAATCCATCTTGCCGCGCGCCTTGTGCATGTCCTGCGGATCGTCCTCCGCCTGCACCACGACTTCGAGGCTGGAACCGTCGAGGTGGCGGGTGATGTCGACCGAGAACGGACTGTGGCCGCCGCGGTGCTCGATCGCGAAGCGGCCGTTGACCCAGACCCGGGCGTTATAGTTGACCGCGCCGAAGTGCAGCATCAGGCGCTCTTCCGCGCCCGGCGCCATGGACGGCATCAATGCGGGATCCAGCAGGAACTGGCGCCGGTACCAGACGCGGCGCCGGAAGCCGCGGTCGTGCACGCCGCTGGCGCGCGCCTCGGGGGGATACGGCACGTTGATCGTGCGGTCGTACGGCACCTCGGCCGGGTCGGCGTACAGCGCCGCGTCGTCGAGCATGGCTTGCCATGGACCGTCCAGGCTGCGCCAGGCGGCGCGCCGCAATTGGGGGCGGGGGTATTCCACGTTATGACTCCTGTTGACTTCTTGTCTCTCGCTGCATGCGACCCACTTTAGCGACCCGCTTCCGCCGCTGGCAAGGGCTTTCGTACGCGATCACGCGGATCGTCCATCCGGCGCGACAGCCCGGACACCGCGATCCGCGTGAACAGCGCGCGGCCGCTGCCGCCCATCGCGACCAGCCCCAGCCGGGCCGGTCCCGGGCGTCCCTTGTCCAGGCGGTGCGTCCACACGGCGCCGCCCACCCAGGCCCGGCCGTCCTGGCTGGAATACGCCGCATAATGTTCCTGTTCGCCGTCGCGGCGGACATCCAATCGTAACCAGGTGTGACGGCCGGGGGTGCCCGCCAGCGTATTGCCGTAGCGCGGCCAGTCCGCCGGCACCGGCGCCATCTCCTTGCCGAACTCGACCTGGCGCAGGCCGCCGCGCGCCAGTTCCACCAGCTTGACGTAATTGTCGTCGTCGCGCATCACGACCAGGCCGGCCTGGGCCGAAGCGCCGTCCTTGACGTCGAGTTCTAGCTCGACGTCGATACGGTAGTCGCCGCCGCGCGGCAGCGCCGCCTGCAGCACGCTGGCCGTGTTGGTGTCGACGTACAGGTCGCCCGGCTCCACCGGCAGCGCCAGGCCGCGCGCGTCCGCGGTCGCGGCCAAGGCGGGGTCGGCGCGCGGGCGCAGCCATTGCCAGCGTTCGTCGAGGCGCGGGTCGCGCAGCGTGTCCGTCCACAGCGGCGTGGCCTGCTCATCGGGCAGCGGCGCGGGCGGCGGCGCAGATGGCTGCGCTTGCGCCGGCACCGGCGCCGCCCCTGCTGTCACGATCGGCGCCGCCATCGGGCCGTCGTTGGGCGCATGCCCGCCGCCGGCCACCGGCCAGCCGTCGACCCAGTCGATCCGGTCCAGCATGGCCAGGCGCCGGGTCAGCTTGTCCTTGGCGCTGAAGAAGGGTTCGTTCCGGTCGATCGCGTGATAAATGGTCCACCAGCCGCCGGCGGCATCTTGGAATACCGTGTTGTGGCCGGGTCCGACCCAGCGGTTGCCGTTCTGGAGCAGGAACGGGGTGCCGCCGGCGCGGCCCTTGGCCATGTCGTTGCCGAAGCTGTCGAGGAAAGGACCTTCGGGCGTGCGGGCGCGGCCGACGAACACGCCGTAGCCTGTCAGCGGGCCGTTGCAGCAATTGGTGGCCGAGGCGAACAGGTACCACCAGCCGTCGTGCTGGACGACGTCGGTGCCTTCGTAGCGGCCGTCGGCGCCGACCCGGATGGCATCGCCGTGCACCGCCATGCCGTCGCCGTCCAGCCGGCGCACCCAGATGCCGCCGCCGTAGCTGCCGTAATACAGGTACTTGCGGTCGCCGTCGACCACCACCTTGGGGTCGTAGACCCAGTGGAAGGCGCAACCGGGGCCGGCGCGCTGCGGCCCCACCACCGGCGCCCGGCTGGCGCGCCACGGCCCGGCCGGACTCTCGGACGTGGCCACGCCGATCGCGCTGTCGGTGCCGCAGCCGGGTTCCGGGCTGTGGGCGTCGACCACGTCGGTGACGGTGAAATACAGGTAATAGCGGCCGTTCATGTACACCGGTTCCGGCGCCCACAGGCCGGACGTCGGGGCGGCCAGGCCCTGCGGCCGGTCGGTGAAGGCGTCGGCGACGAAGTCCCAGTGCACCAGGTCGCTCGAGCGGTAGACCGGCATCATGCGGAACTTCCAGCCGCCGTCGCCCTCATGGCCGGAACGCTCCTTCTTGCTGACCGGGTCGCTGGTGCAGTACAGGTACCAGGTCGGCGCGCGCGCGCGCGGATCGCGCAGCACCGCCGGGTCGGCGCAGTTCTGGGCAAGCTCGCCGCCGGCCAGGCGCACCGGCAGCGGGTTCTGGTACGTGGATGGCGGCGTCGCGGGCACGGCTGCGGCGGCGCACAGGGGCGCGGCGCAGGCGAATGCCGCCAGCCAGTGGCCGGGTCGGATCATGCTGGGTCTCCTTTTTTGTTGTCGGGCGAGCTTACTGCAAGCGCACCGGTCCATGTTGCACGCTTGAAAACCGCACCGCAAGGGATATTGAACGCGATGGGGCGCCCCCGGCAAGGCCTCCCGCGCTCTGGTATCATTGCACCCACTTCGATTCGCGCCGTTCCCCCCAATGCCGACTAAGATGACTTTCCGTCATGTACGCACCGCTGCGTTGGCGGCCATGCTGGCCGCGACGTCGGCCGCCACCCTGGCGCCTGGCGCCGCTCAGGCTGCCGACGTGGTGCTGCGTCCGTGGCCGGCCGCCCAGCCGACCCCGGCCCTGAAGCTGGTCGGCCTCGACGGCCAGCCCTGGGACCTGGCCCAGCTGCGCGGCAAGGTGGTGGTGGTGAATTTCTGGGCCAGCTGGTGCGGCCCGTGCGTGGCCGAGCTGCCGGTGCTGGGCGGCCTGGCGCAGCGGCCGGCATGGCGCGGCAAGGTGGCCGTGGTCGGCGTCAACTACAAGGAATCGCTGGACACCATCAAGGACTTCAGCGGTGCGCGCAGCATCCCCTATCCGATCCTGCGCGACCGCTCCGGCGAGATGTTCAAGGCCTGGACCGCCGGCGTGATGCCGACCACGATCCTGGTCGACCGCCAGGGCCGCGCGCGCTGGCGCAGCG
>JAKOOD010000416.1 GCA_022701635.1 Burkholderiaceae bacterium
TGGCGCGTTCGATGCCGGCGGACAGCCGGCCGATGGCGACCTGGCGCGCCTCGTCGCAGTGGGCGCGTTCCAGGCTGGTGACCTGCAGCTTGAGCGCGGCCAGCGGCGTGCGCAGTTCGTGGGCGGCATCGGCGACGAAGTTCTGCTGGGCGTCGAAGGCGGTGCGCACGCGCCCGAACAGCAGGTTCAGTTCCTGCACCAGCGGGCGCACCTCGTCCGGCAAGCCGTTTTCCGATACCGGCGACAGGTCGTCGGCCTGGCGCGACGCCACCTGGCGCCGCACGCGCGACACCGGATCGAGCGAGCCGCTGACCACCCACCACACGACCAGCATCAGGATCGGCATCATGACCGCGATCGGCCCCAGCGTGCGGAAGGCCAGGTTGCTGGCCATGCTGCGGCGCACGGCCAGGTCCTGGGCCACCTGCACGGTCTGGTTATCGGTCTGGACCGAGAAGATGCGGTAGGTGGTGCCGTTGGCGCGCACGTTGGAAAAGCCGAGCACGGCGCGCTGCGGCAGGCGCGCGTGCGAGGCGCTCTTGAACACCTGCACGCCGTCCGGCGACCACACCTGCACCACCATGTCGTCGCTGCCCGAGAGCGGGGTCTCGACGTTGTCCGCGGTCTCGCTGCTGGCGAGCGGCACGCGCGAACGCAGCGACAGCGCCATCTGCTGCATGTGGTAGTCGAAGATCTGGTCGGCGTCCTGCAGCGCCGTGCGGTAGGCGATCGAGGCCTGGGCCACGGCGGCGATCGTGATCGCGGCCAGCAAATACCAGAGCAGCCGGCCGCGCAGGGAATGGGTCAGTACACGCCTTACTTTCACTTCTAGACCTTGGGAACCATGTAGCCGACCCCGCGCACGTTCTGGATCAGGTCGCTGCCGAGCTTCTTGCGCAGGCCGTGGATATACACCTCGACCGCGTTGCTGCTGACTTCATCGCGCCAGCTGTACAGCTTTTCCTCGAGCTGGGCGCGCGACAGCACCGCACCGGGACGCGCGACCAGCGCTTCCAGCACGGCCCACTCGCGCGCCGACAGCACGGTCGGTGCGCCGTCGACCAGCACTTCGCGGGTGGCGGGATTGATGGAGATGTTCTTGTACTCGAAGACCGGTTCGGCGCGCCCGGCGGCACGCCGCAGCAGCGCGCGGATGCGCGCCAGCAGTTCATCGAGATCGTAGGGCTTGAGGACGTAGTCGTCGGCGCCGGCATCGAGCCCGGCGATACGCTGCGCCACCGCATCGCGCGCGGTGGCGACCAGCACCGGGGTGCGGTCCTTGCGCGCGCGCATGCTGCGCAACACTTCCAGGCCATCCTTGCGCGGCAGGCCCAGGTCGAGGACCACCAGGTCGTAGTTCTGGTTCTGCATCAGGGCCGTGTCGGCCATTTCGCCGTCCTTGACCCAGTCGACGGCGTAGTGCTCGGCCCTGAGCAGGTCGAGCACCACTTCGCCGATCATCGTATCGTCTTCCACCAGCAGCAGCCGCATTCAATCCCCCGATTTCTGAAACCCTGCGGATGAAGAAGACACGAAGCCTGAAGGGACCCCGAGAACCGTAGCGAGCGGCAGTAGGTTTATCGGGGTCTCATCATCCAATCCGCACAGGAATGAATATTCTGTCATCCCCGCGCTGGATCAGCAAGGCCACCGACTTGCTGGACTTGCCGACCATGTCGCGTACCTGGGCCACCGAACTCACCGGCTTGCCGTTGACCGACAGCAGGACGTCGCCCGGCTGTATGCCGGCCGTCTGGGCGGCGCCGCCCGCATCCTCGATCAAGAGGCCGGATGGAATGCCGGACTGGCGCTTCTCCATCGGGTCCAGCGGACGCAGGGCCAGGCCCAGCTTGGCGCCGCTGTCGTTGCTGGCCAGGCTGTTGCGGTCGGCAGGCGCCGCCTTGTCGGTGGCGCTGCCCAGCGTCGCGTTCACCGCCACGTTCTTGCCGTCGCGCCAGACGTCCAGC
The DNA here is from genome assembly GCA_022701635.1 of Burkholderiaceae bacterium. Classification (GTDB taxonomy): domain Bacteria; phylum Pseudomonadota; class Gammaproteobacteria; order Burkholderiales; family Burkholderiaceae_D; genus Telluria; species Telluria phyllosphaerae. The sequence goes on from JAKOOD010000416.1 coordinate 1,968, forward strand.
GCCAGCTTCTCGCCCGGCTTGGCAACCGACACGATCGCGGTCAGGTCGCCGCCGCCGATGACCGGCTGGCCGTTGACCTTGCGGATCACGTCGCCCGACTTGAGGCCGGCCTTGTCGGCGGCGCTGCCGCGTTCGACATTTTGCACCAGGGCGCCGTCCGGCGACTCCAGCTTGAAGGAATCGGCAAAGTCCTGGCCGATATCCTGCAGGCTGACGCCCAGCTTGGCGTGCTGCACCTTGCCGGTGGCGACGATCTGGTCCTTGATGCGGATCGCCGCATCGATCGGGATCGCGAACGACAGGCCCTGGTAGCCACCGGTTTGGCTGTAAATCTGCGAGTTGATGCCGACCACTTCGCCACGCGTGTTGAACAGCGGGCCGCCCGAGTTACCCGGGTTGACCGCGACGTCGGTCTGGATGAACGGCACCGAGTCGCCCGGCAGCGAGCGCCCTTTGGCGCTGACCACGCCGGCGGTCACGGTGGACTCCAGGCCGAACGGCGAACCGATCGCCAGCACCCATTCGCCGACCTGCAGGTTGCGGGTGTTCCCCAGCGGGACCACCGGCAGGTTCTTGGCATCGATTTTCAGCACCGCGACGTCGGTCTTGGTGTCCGAGCCCAGGACTTTGGCGCGGTATTCGCGGCGGTCCTGCAGCTTGACCGTGACTTCGTCGGCATCGCGCACCACGTGCGCGTTGGTAAGGATGACGCCGTCCGGGCTAACAATGAAGCCCGATCCAGCGCCGTAAACGACTTCGCCGCGGCCACCGTTGCCACCACGTGGCTGTTGCGGTTGCTGGAAGCGGCGGAAGAATTCAAAGAAGGGATCGTCCTCGTCGAACTGCGGCATCTGGCGCTGCTGCGCCTTGGCGCTGCCGACGACGCGGATGTTCACCACGGCCGGGCCGTTGTGGGAGACGATCTTGGTAAAGTCCGGCAAGCCGGCCGCGGTCGCGTTGCCGGCGACAGGCACCGGGGTCGCTGCGACCGGTGCCGGTACGCTTGCCGGCGCGGGGATGGTGGCCGCCGCGGCGGCTTCGGCGGCGGCAGTTGCGTTATTGTGATTGACTGCGATCGCGCCAACCGCTCCGCCAACGACGCCGGCCGCGCACAGGGCCAGCGTGAGACGTTTTGCGGTGATGGCAACTGCACCTTCGGTTTGCATATACGTGCTCCTGGGTTCGGAAAAGTGGTTCTGAGGACTGCCGTTTTGGTAAGGAGTATATTGAGCTTGCAGTCTTAGAACATGCTTAAGCTCGAGTTCGCACACGCTTAGACGGCGCTTAAGGTAGGGTGGGCACCCCGTGCCCACGCGAACGTTGGGGCGATGCCGGCTTGTGCGTGGGCACGGGGTGCCCACCCTACGAGATCGAGGCGGTAAACGTGAAAAGAGGCGCCGCGGCGCCTCTTCCTTTGCGTGGGCTCGGGGAGCCCACCCTACCGCAGGGCCCGGAGAGCCCACCTGCCGGTTACGCGGCTTGCTGGGCCGGTTGCTCCAGCACTTGCACGTTGTCGGTATTGCCCAGTGCATCGGCGATCGCGATCTTGCGCGGCTTGAAGGCTTCCGGCACTTCACGGACCAGTTCGATGGTCAGCATGCCGTTGTCGAAGCCGGCGCTGACGACCTTCACGTGGTTGGCCAGCTGGAAGCGCTGTTCGAAGTCACGCGAAGCAATGCCACGGTGCAGGAAGGTGCGCTGCACGTCGTCTTTTTGCTTGCGGCCGGTGACCAGCAGGGTATCGCGTTCGGCGACGATGTCGATCTCGTTGCGGTTGAAACCGGCGAGCGCCATCACGATACGGTATTTGTCTTCGCTCACCAGTTCGACGTTGTACGGCGGGTAGCTCGGGGCGGCTTCGGCACGCTGCTCGAGCAGGTTCACCAGGCGGTCGAAACCGATAGCGGAACGGTACAGGGGAGTCAGATCGAAAGTACGCATGATTACATATCCTTTTAAAGTTCAAGCGATAAAGTTATCGGACCTCATCGTGAGCATCCGATGGAACCAATCTATGTCCCGCCATACGGTTTTCAAGACATACAAAATATTGATTTGAAGGCGATTTTTCGAATTTTATTCGCATCGCCGCGACCCGGAATTTTGCATTGTCGAGCGTGCTATATTCGTTCGTTTGCACCCGCGCTCGTACGCGCGTTCGTACCCGCATTTGTACCCTGTTACCCGCTTCCCTCCTCGCTCATTCTCGACATGACCGCAATCCTTTCACGCTCCGCATCCGCCCTCGCACTCGCGCTGGCACTGGCCTTCCCTGCCGCCCACGCCGACGTTCCCGCCCCGGTCAATCCGACCTACCCCGGCACCATCGTGCTGAACGTCGACGCGACCAATTTGTCGCAGCAGATCTTCCGCATGCGCATGTCGATTCCGGTCAAGCCGGGCCCGCTGACGCTGCTGTATCCGCAATGGCTGCCGGCCAACCACGGCCCCAACGGCCCGATCACCCAGCTGGCCGGCCTGAAGTTCACGGCCAACGGCAAGCCGGTGGAATGGACGCGCGATCCGGTGCAGGTGTTCGCCTTCCATGTGACGGTACCGGAAGGCGCGGCCACGCTGGAAGCCGAGTACCAGTACCTGTCGCCGCTGGATGCGACCCAGGGCCGCAACACCATGACCGATGACATCCTCGGCGTGCAATGGATTTCGACCACGCTGTACCCGGCCGGCTACGTGGCGCGCGGCGTGACCGTGCAGGCCAACCTGAAACTGCCGACCGGCTGGCAGTACGCCACCGCGCTGGAGACCGAGAACCGCCAGGGCGACGACATCCGCTTCAAGCCGAGCGACCTCGAAACGCTGGTCGATTCGCCGCTGTTCGCCGGCCGCTACTACAAGCAGTTCGACCTCGACCCGGGCGGCAAGGTGCCGGTGCGCCTGAACGTGTTCGCCGACACCCCGGAAAGCCTGGAAGCGAAACCGGAGCAGATCGAACCGCACCGCAAGCTGGTGCAACAAGCGTATAAACTGTTTGGCTCGCACCACTACGACCACTACGATTTCCTGTTCGCGCTGTCCGACGAATTCGGCGGCATCGGCCGCGAACACCACCAGTCGAGCGAGAACGGCGTCAAGCCGGGCTACTTCACCGACTGGTCCAAGAGCGAAGCCGGGCGCGACCTGCTGCCGCACGAGTACACCCACTCGTGGGACGGCAAGTTCCGCCGCCCGGCCGGCCAGAACGTCCCCAACTTCAACGTGCCGCTGCAGAACGAGCTGCTGTACGTGTACGAAGGCCAGACCCAGTACTGGGGCAACGTGCTGGCCGCGCGTTCCGGCCTGGTCTCGATCGCCGGCGCCCGCGACGCCCTCGCCGCCACCGCGGCGCGCTACGACAGCGTCGCCGGCCGCAACTGGCGCGCGCTGCAGGACACGGTCAACGACCCGATCATGAACGCACGCCGCCCGCTCGGCTGGGCCAACTGGCAGCGCAGCGAGGACTACTATTCGGAAGGCCAGCTGATCTGGCTCGACGTCGACACCCGCCTGCGCGAAATGTCGAACGACAAGCGCTCGCTGAACGACTTCGCGCGCGCCTTCTACAGCATGAACGACGGCAGCCACCTGCCCGCCTTCTACACCTTCGAGGACGTGGTCGCGACGCTGAACAAGATCCAGCCCTACGACTGGGCCAGCTTCCTGCGTTCCAAGCTCGACGGCCACGGCCCGGGCGCGCCGCTGGACGGCCTGGCGCGCGCCGGCTGGAAGTTGGTCTACACCGACACCCCGACCGACCTGGTCAAGGGCGCGGACGACCGCAACAAGGTCACCGACCTGAGCTACTCGCTCGGCTTCACGGTCGCTGCCGACGGCGCGATCCGCGGCCTGGTCTGGGACGGCGTGGCGTTCCGCGCCGGCCTGGCGGCGAATTCCTCGATCGTCGCGGTCAACAACCGCGTGTACAAGCCGGAACTGCTGAAGAAGGCGATCACCGAAGCCAAGGACGGCAAGCCGATCCAGCTGCTGGTCAAGAAGGGCAACGTGCTGCGCACCGTCTCGCTCGACTACCGCGGCGGGCTGCGCTATCCGCGCCTGGAGCGCATTCCGGGTACCAAGGATCGGCTGGAAGCGATCTTCTCGGCGCTGAAATAAACGCCGTGCGGGACATGGCATCCGGCAGGCGCCGGATGCCATCGGGCGGTCACACTGGCCGCCATACGAAGGCATCCCGACGGATGCCTTTTTTTTCGTCCGCGCGGCCGAGGGCTTGAGGCATTTCTTCGATGCCGTGACCTTCAGCGGCAAGGCCTGCGCCCTGCCCCCGGCGGCGGTAGATTAGAGAACGATGGAATCGTTCCCGCGCTTCTTTTAGCCCTGGTTCTTCTTGGCCATCTCGCGTTCGAGCTTGGCGTGGTTGGCCAGGTACTCCGCATGCTGGGCTTCAGACCGTGCGGGTCCCAGCTTCTCGAACAGCGCGCGTAGTTGATCGGCGGGCAAATCGGCGCCATAGGCGGGTGTGCCCGGCTGCTGCCGCCAGGACTCGTGCAGGCTGCCGTCGTCGACGGCGTCAAAGCCCAATTCCTCGACGAGCGCCATCACTTTTTGCTTGGCTTGCGCATCGTCGCTGGCGACCGGCAGTGCGATACGGCCAGCGGTGCCTTGCGGCAGCCCCTTGGTCCGGATATGGTCGGCGTAGATATTGTTGAACACCTTCACGACCTTACGGCCCAGGTGGCGCTGGACCCATTCGCTTTCCGTGAGATCGCCTGTTTCCAGCTCCGGAATATGGCCGTCGCGCAGCAGCGGATAATAGTTGCTCGTGTCAATGATGGGCACGTCGGCGGCGACATCCGCAAACAGGTTGTTCGGCAGGTCAGGAATATTCTTGAGTGGAATGGTAACCACGAGAATGTCTCCATGACGAGCAGCCTCCTCGGCGGTCACGGGCTGGGCGCCGGTTTTTTGCGCCACGTCCTTCAAGGTATCGGGCCCGCGCGAGTTGGCGATGTGCACCACATGTCCAAGGCCGGTCAGCCGTTCCGCAAGGGCGCTGCCAATATGGCCTGCGCCAATGATTCCAATATTCATATCGTCCTCTGATTAAAGTTTTACCAACGGAAAAGCGCCTCGACTAGCGCAGACGCGACGATGACGCATTGTCTCGTTGATGATGTACAGCGGCATGAGCCATGCAAGATAGGTGTCCTTCAAGTCGATTTGAAGGACTGCCTCGATGTTACACATCTAGACCATGATGTGTTGTACGGCTGGCATTGCCACTAATGCATTGGACGATGGGGAACGGGCCCGCCCCTGGAACAGGCGGGCCGTCAGCCCCCATTTGAAAGCAGGGAGCGCGGGGGATCAGTCGATCTCGCTCACGAACTGCCCGAGCGGGCGGCGCACCTTCGGCAGGTCGACCAGCCAGTCCTGGTCGGCCTTGCGATAGCCCAGCGGCAGCATGACCGCGCTGCGCAGGCCGCGCGCGCCCAGGTTCAGGATGCGGTCGACGGCAGCCGGATCGAAGCCTTCCATCGGCGTGCAATCGACTTCCTCGAAGGCGGCCGCGATGACCGCCGCACCGAAGCCGATGTAGGCCTGGCGCGCGGCGTGCTCGAAGTTGACTTCCGCGTCGCGGCCCGGGTAGGTCGACAGCAATTGCTGGCGGTAGGCTTCCCAGCCTTCGTTGCGGAAACCGCGCACCTCGTTGGTGAGGTCGAACATGTGGTTGATGCGCTCGGGCGTGTAGTTATCCCAGGCGGCGAACACCAGCAGGTGCGAAGCGTCGACTACCTGGGCCTGGTTCCAGGCGACGTCGCGGATCTGGGCGCGCAGCGCCGGATTGTTCACGATCAGGATTTCATAGGGCTGCAGGCCGGACGAGGTCGGCGCCAGGCGCGCGGCTTCGATGATGCGCTCTAATTTATCCTGCGGCACCTTGCGCGCCGGGTCCATTGCCTTGGTGGCATAGCGCCAGTTCAGTTTGTCGAGCAATTCCATGTAAGGTCCTTTCGCATTAAAGATGCGCTATTGTATTTGTTCACGGCAGATCGATAAACTATGCTTTTGGCAAATGATTTGTTCTTGAGGAAGCAAGATGGGGCGGAAGTTCGATCACCTGGCCGATGTCGAGGTGTTTCTCAATGTTGTCGAGCACGGTTCGTTCAGCGCGGCGGCGGTCGTGCTGTCGACCACGCCGTCGGTGCTGAGCCGGGCGGTGTCGCGGCTGGAGGCGCGGCTGGGCGCACAATTATTGCGCCGGACCACGCGCAGCCTCAGCCTCACCGATGCCGGCCAGCGCTACGCCGACGAGGCCCGCGACGCCTTCGCCCGCCTCGGGCAGGCCGAGCAGGCAATGCGCAATACGACGGCGCAACTGAGCGGCAAGGTGCGCATGAGCGTGTCCACCGGTTATGGCCTGCAGCGCCTGCCGCCGGTGCTGGCCGCCTACAAGCGCGCCTATCCGCTGGTCGAACTGGACGTCGACATCACCAACCGCAACGTCGACCTGGTGGCCGAGGGCTTCGACCTGGCGATCCGCTCCGGCCCGCTGCCGAGCAGCACGATGGCGTCGCGCCACCTGGAAGCCTCGCCGCTGTGCCTGCTGGCCGCCCCTGCCTACCTGGAGACGGCCGGACCGCTGGCCACGCTGGACGACCTGGCGCGCCAGCATTGCATCGCCTTCGTCCGGCCCAATACCGGCCGGGTATTTCCCTGGCAGCTGCGCGATGGCGCGCGCGACATCGACTGGATCCCGCCGGCATCGGTGACGGTGTCGACCGACGCGATGGGCGTCATCTGGCTGGCCGAACAAGGCATGGGGATCGCGTTGTGTCCGCGCCTGTTTGCCGAAGCCAGCCTGGCGGCGGGACGGCTGGTGGAGGTATTGCCGCAACTGGGCGGACGGACGCGCGCGTTCTCGGTCGTGTATCCGGCGCACCGTGGCTTGTCGGCGGCGTCGCGTGTGCTGATCGACATGCTGGTGGCGACGCGGGACGGCGCCCGCCTGTCGTGACTGTTCGTGACTTTTCCGCTCAGGCAAGCTGCTATGCTGGGGCGACACTGACTAGAACTGGATCAGGCACGTCATTTTTCAGGGTACATTTTGAAGAAACAACTTTTATCCGCTGCCGTGATCGCTTTCACGGCATGCGCTTCGGTCTCGGCTTCGCAACAACAAATTTCCGATGCGGATCAAGCTGCCGTTTCAGCCCCTGCCGCGCAGCCGGGCTCGTCCACTGCGAGCGATAACGCCGGGGCTTCGCGCGAAAAGCTGGCGCATGCGAAATCGCTCATCGATGAAAAGCAATACGAGGCGGCATGCCAGGAACTCGACGGATTACTGAAGGAACACCCGGACGATCCCAGCATCGCATTCTGGCTGGCCAAGGCGTCGATGTACCTGGACCGCCGGGCCGAGGGCGAAGCCTATTTCGAGCGCTATCACCGCTTGGCGCTGGGCAAAAAGGGATACAAACCGGGTGACATGTTACTGGTGCTTGCCCGCTTGTGCCGCGAAAGAGGCGACATCGCGGCCTCGCGCAAATGGCTTGACCAAGTAGATCCGAACGAAACCGATGCCTATTTCGCGGCGCAGATCCAACGCTACATGCTGCTTGATATGGAAAGAGATATGACAGGCGCGCTTGCGCTGGCCAATTCGCTGGTCCCCAGGACGCCTGAGGATGAGCTGCAGGTGGTATTGACCAAAGCGGACGCCTTACAACAGTTGGGACGGCTTGAAGAGTCATTCAAGGTGCTTGTCGAAGGAACGTCGCGTGTTGCAGCCGATCCCGAACTGCTCAATCTTTATGCCTCGGTAGCGAGACAACTGGGCCGTCTCGAGGTCGCGGAAAGCGCTTCACGCCTCGCGATCGAGCTTGCCCCCGACAATGCCAAGGCGTACAACAACTTGGCCTACTCGTTTGCCGAACGCAACATGCGCCTGGAGTACGCCTCCCAACTTGCTGCCAAGGCGTTGGCGCTGTCGCCAGACGATCCTTATGCAATGGATACGATGGGATACGTGCAGTATCGCCTGGGGAATCTTGGCGCGGCAGAAGCCAATTTAAGACGTTCCCGTACTCTGCTCGGGCGTCCGGAGGTCACGCTGCATCTTGTCGAGGTCTTGCTGCAAAAGGGAGAACGGAAAGAAGCCCTGGCACTGCTCGGCGAAGCACGAGCGAAAATCGCGACCGACGCGCAGGTTGACGGTCCGCTGCGCGACAAGATCAAACGTTTGCAATTGCGCTTCTAGAGGCACTTCGCATTCGATCTCGACAGCTTGTCACGATGGTAGCGCTGTCTTTTCCTGCTTGTTCTGCTTGTAGAAAAACATCGCCATCGCCGCGGAAGCGAGCAGCAACACCACGCCTGCCATGTCGACTCCTACGTTCACGCGCACATCCACTTTGACGTCTTTCATGGTTTTTCCTTGATGCGTTTATCGTTGAGTAAGTGTACCCGCTCCGGATATTAAAGAACGCACGCGCCGCACCGGCTCCCCGTCCATGCGGCGCGTACCGGTCAAAGCTTGCCATCCCTCAGCAGCTCACGCGTCCGCTTCAAGGTCGACAGCAAGGCGCTTTTGTACCCCTGCTCGCTGTCCATCCATGCCTGCTCGGCCTGCTCCTCCGACCCACCCGGCTGCTTGCCGCGCAAGCCGGTATAGCAGTAGAACCGCAGCTGCAGTGCTCCGTCCGCATCCTCGAACAACTCGTTGACGATCACCCCTTCGCGCGGCCCGGTCGCCTGGAAGAAGGAG
>JAKOOD010000431.1 GCA_022701635.1 Burkholderiaceae bacterium
GCGGGGCGCTACGGCGACGGCAGCCTGCTGCCGCGCGACGCGGTGGCGCGCGCCCGCGTCGAGCAGTGGATGGACTGGCAGGCCGGGGAACTCAACAATTCCTGGCGCTATGCCTTCATGGCGCTGGTGCGCAAGAGCCCGGCGCACGGCGACGCCGCCCAGGTCGAGCACGGCATCGCGCAATGGAACCGCCACATGGGCATCCTCGAACGCCAGCTTGACCAGACCGGTGCGTATGCCGCCGGCACGGCATTTTCGCTGGCCGACATCGTGCTCGGCCTGTCGGCCAACCGCTGGCTGATGACGCCGATGGCGCGCCCGGACACGCCGGCGCTGCAGGCCTGGCTCGACCGGCTGCGCCGGCGCCCGGGTTGCCTCGCCTTCGCACTGAACGGGACACCCTGAGACCGTGGCGCCGGCCTGTTGCACCAAAAAAGGCATTTTCCCACTTTGGGCTTGACCGGAATGGTGCAACGCAGTAAGGTATGGAACGCTTTGCAACCCCGAAGCTTTTTGTCAAGCCAGGCCGGCACACAAGGCCGCTCTCGGCATGACGCGCTTTCACATGTAGGCAGTTTGCTCCAACCCGCGCCACAAGCGCGAGAGATACGCATGCCGCTTCAGTAACTCACGCCAAACGAGTTTGCGCCCAGCGCCGGTTCGCACGCTACCTACGGATAGCGGAAAAGCCGACGTGACCGCAGAAAGAAGGGAAGCATGAGCACTGTTGCGTGACGTCCGTCTCTCGTCAGGAACGAGCATCCGATCAATCTCCCTCTGGGTCTTGAAAGGAAAGACGTATATGAACACCGACGCAACAGCTCCCATCACGGGTGCCGAGATACTCGTGCGCTGCCTGGCCGAAGAAAACGTGAAACACGTGTTCGGCTATCCTGGCGGTGCCGTCCTGTATATCTACGACGCCATCTTCAAGCAGGACAAATTCCAGCATATCCTGGTACGCCACGAACAGGCGGCCATCCATGCGGCCGATGCCTATTCGCGCAGCTCCAACGAAGTCGGCGTGGCGCTGGTCACCTCCGGCCCGGGCGTCACCAATGCCATCACCGGCCTGTCGACCGCTTACATGGACTCGATTCCGATGGTCGTGATTTCCGGCCAGGTGCCGACCCACGCGATCGGCCAGGACGCCTTCCAGGAATGCGACACCGTCGGCATCACCCGCCCTGTGGTCAAGCATAATTTCCTGGTCAAGGACGTGCGCGACCTGGCAGCCACGGTCAAGAAAGCCTTCTATATTGCCCGTACCGGCCGTCCAGGCCCGGTGCTGGTCGACATCCCGAAGGATGTCAGCATGCAGAAGGCGATGTACGCGTATCCGCGCGAGATCGAGATGCGCTCGTACAAGCCGGTCGACAAAGGCCATGCCGGCCAGATCCGCAAGGCGGTGCAACTGCTGCTGCAGGCCGAACGCCCGATGATCTACAGCGGCGGCGGCGTGATCCTGGCCAACGCATCGAACGAACTGAACCGGTTGGTCGACAAGCTCGGCTTCCCGATCACGAACACCCTGATGGGCCTCGGCGCCTACCGCGCGTCCAGCGGCCACTTCGTCGGCATGCCGGGCATGCACGGCACCTACGAAGCGAACATGGCGATGCAGCATTGCGACGTCCTGATCGCGATCGGCGCCCGCTTCGACGACCGCGTGATCGGCAACCCGCGCCACTTCGCCACCAATCCGCGCAAGATCATCCACATCGACATCGACCCGTCGTCGATCTCGAAGCGGGTGAAGGTCGACATCCCGATCGTCGGCAACGTCAAGGACGTGCTGGTCGAGCTGCTGTCGCAGCTGGATGCGGCCGAAGCCACGGCGGGCGCCGGCAAGCCGAATGCCCCGGCGCTGCAGAAATGGTGGCAGCAGATCGGCGAATGGCGCGGCCGCGAGTGCCTGAAGTACCCGACGTCGGATGAAGTCATCAAGCCGCAATCGGTGGTCGAGACGCTGTGGCAGGTGACCGGCGGCGACGCCTTCGTCACCTCCGACGTCGGCCAGCACCAGATGTGGGCGGCCCAGTACTACCCGTTCAACAAGCCGCGCCGCTGGATCAATTCGGGTGGCCTGGGCACGATGGGCGTGGGCCTGCCGTACGCGATGGGCGTGCAGATGGCGAACCCGGGCGCGACGGTGGCCTGCGTCACCGGCGAAGGCTCGATCCAGATGAACATCCAGGAACTGGCGACCTGCAAGCAGTACCACCTGACGCCGAAGATCATCCTCCTGAACAACCGCTTCCTGGGCATGGTGCGCCAGTGGCAGGAGCTCGACTACAACTCGCGCTACGCCGAGTCGTACATGGACGCGCTGCCGGACTTCGAGAAGCTGGCCGAAGCCTACGGCCACGTCGGCATGCGCATCGACAAGCCGGGCGACGTCGAGGACGCGCTGCGCGAAGCCTTCGCGCAGAAGGACCGCCTGGTGTTCATGAACTTCATCACGGACCGCAGCGAGAACGTGTGGCCGATGGTGAAGACCGGACGCGGCCTGTCCGAAATGCTGCTCGGCTCGGAGGACCTGTGATGCGACACATCATCTCCGTCCTGCTGGAAAACGAAGCCGGCGCCCTGTCGCGCGTGGTCGGGCTGTTCTCGGCGCGCGGCTACAACATCGAAACGCTCACCGTGGCCCCGACCGAGGACGCGACGCTGTCGCGCATGACGATCGTGACGGTCGGCTCGGACGACATCATCGAGCAGATCACGAAGCACCTGAACCGGCTGATCGAGGTCGTCAAGGTGGTCGACCTAACCGAGGGCCAGCACATCGAGCGCGAGCTCATGCTGATCAAGGTAAGGGCGGTCGGCAAGGAGCGCGAGGAAATGAAGCGCACCGCCGACATCTTCCGCGGCCGCATCATCGACGTGACCGAGAAGACCTACACGATCGAGCTGAC